>JAZORS010000001.1:0-5165 GCA_045656725.1 Eubacteriales bacterium
AAAAGAAAACGCGTCTTCGTTTCCTGCATTGCAGCGATATACATCTTGACTCTCCCTTCGTGGGTCTTTCCGCAGAAAAGAGCGAGGAGAGAAGAAGAGTGCTTCGCAACTCCTTTATGCGCCTTATGCAATACGTGCGTGAGTCCAATATTGACGTCGTGCTTATGAGCGGTGATGTCTTTGACACGAAATATGCAACCAATACGACTGCCCAGGTGCTTATCAGAGAGTTTAAAAACTGTCCCGATACGGACTTTATAATTTCACCCGGCAAGCACGATTTTTACACGGATAACCCCATCTATACCTCGGGACGTCTTCCGAGAAACTGCTACGTCTTTAATTCGGACACGCTTTCAAGATTTGATTTTCAGGATAATAACGTGACCGTTTACGGTTGGGCTTTTATGAGCGAAACCATGAAAACCAACCCGATTTTCGACAGACACGTAGACGACGGCTCAAGGGTAAATATTTTGTGCGCGTACGCCGACCTTAACGGAGATATTGATTCCGATTCGTGCCCTTTGTCGAGTCAGGACCTCAAACGCTTCGGCGCGGATTTTTATGCTCTCGGCTCGCGCCATGAGGCAGGCAGATTTATGTCGGTCGGCGCATCGAAATACGTATATTGCGGTTCGCTTGAATGTACGGGCTTTGACGAGCCGGGGCTCGGAGGCGCAAATCTTATTTCGATAGATTATTCCGACGGCGAGATAACGATAGACAGCAAGAGCATATCCTTCGGTCACGTCAGATTTAAAACGGAAACGCTTGATATTACGGGCGTTAGCACCGGCAACGAGATAATAAACCGCATCAGCCGTATGATAAGCGATAAGAAATACGACCACGAAACAGCCCTCAGGGTTAATCTTGTCGGCTCGGTCGACCCGCGCTTTACTATTCCGAAAAACATAGAGAGCGATGCTTTCGGGCTTTATTTCTTCCAGCTTGTCGATAAAACTCTTCCGATTTTCGGAACGGAAAAATTAAAGCGCGACATGAGCGTTGCGGGAGAAATTTACAGAAAGCTTCTTCCCGATATGCAGTCCGATGATGAGGCGGTGGCGCTTCGCGCGGCGAAGGCATACAGAATCGCTTTAAGTGCATTGGAAGCCAGAGAAACCGACGTCTGATTTTCGACTTTGTAATTTTGGTATAAATTGCCGTTTCCTCGCTCGACGTATGTAGATACGTCTTCGTTTGTCAGCCGACAATTTCTCCTCAAAATTCCTTTGTCGAATCGGCTTTGTAATTTGGGCATAAACGAATAAAAAACAGAGTGGTATTGTTTAACACAGTGCCACTCTTTATACTTTCTGCAAAATTAACAATATCAAGGTTAACTAACTATAAAGCGGATTTGGCAAGTTCCCTTGGGAAATCGCCTTTATTTCCGTTTTGACGGAAAAATCCGCAAAAAAGCAAGAAGGAGAAGAAAGCTGACGGAACGAGTGGATTTTGAGCAGAAATCGTCGTTCTCCGACCGAGAGGCGTATACTATACGCCGGAGGGAGGAAACGGTGATAGAATAAAAAACTATAATCTATTGGAGAAAAACGTAGTTTTTCAACCTTAATATAATTAAGCTTGTACAAATAAAATCAAGGGGCACTACTTTTAAAGTAATGCCCTGTTTTTTATTCGCTTATGCCAAAATACACCGTTCCTAATATTCGCTTATGGGAAGGTCCTCATTGTCCTCGCCTTTTTCAACGGCGAGAATTTTGACGAAATAGGACATTGTGTCGCTGACACGCACCTCGGCTCTTTCGCCGAGCTTTTTCCCGAGAAGTGCCGAGCCGAGAGGGGATTCCTTGCTGACGAAGCCGAGCAGGGCATTCTGGCGTAGGGTTGTGACTATCTGTATGGTTTTTTCTGCCTTTGCTTTTTCGTTGTAAATCGTAACCCTGTCGAAAAGACCCACGGCGTCCTCGCTTTTCTCGACTTTTATTACTTTTGCCGTGCGTATCATATTTTCAAGGTAGCGGATTCGGCTTTCGTTTTTTCTTTTTGCACGCTTCGCTTCCTTGTATTCGGCATTTTCGGAAAGGTCGCCGAATTCACGGGTTCTTTTCAGCTCAATTCCGAGCTCTTTGGCAAGAGGACCCCCGCGGTAGCGTATTTCCTCTTCCATTTTCTTTATATCAACTTCGGTTAATTCGTCGTACATTTTTCCTCACACAATAGAGTTTTTAATAAAAGGAGAAAGGTGTATGATACCCCTTCGGCTATACAATAAGAATGAGCAAACACACAAGGAAAATCTTGTATGTCTGCTCTTTCTTTAACGGACAGAGTCCGTGAAGCTGTGCTTTATTTTAGAAATTAAAGTATTCCTTTGCGTTAGTGTAGCAAATGCCGGAAACTATCTTCTTCAGCATAGCCCAATCCTTCGGATACTCGCCCTCGTCAACCCATTTGCCGATAAGGTTGCAAAGAATACGTCTGAAATACTCGTGGCGAGTGTAGGAAACAAGGCTTCTCGAGTCGGTGAGCATTCCTACGAAGTGAGAAAGCATACCGAGGTTAGCAAGAGCGCACATCTGGTCTTCCATACCGTCACGCTGGTCGTTAAACCACCAGCCCGAGCCGAACTGAATCTTACCTGCAATCGGGCCCTTCTGGAAGCAACCGATCATAGTTCCGATAACATAGTTATCCTTGGGGTTAAGAGTGTAGATTATAGTCTTGGGAAGAACGTCGTCAACCTCAAGGCAGTTAAGGAAAGCGGCAAGCTTTTCTGCTATTTCAAGGTCGTTGGTTGAGTCGTAACCGGTATCAGGACCGAGCTTTTCATACATTTTTCTGTTGTTGTTACGAAGAGCGCCGATGTGAAGCTGCATTGCCCAGGAGCGCGTTGTGTATTCCTCTGCACACACCTTAAGAAGAGCAGTCTTAAAGGAGTCGATTTCCTTTTCGGTGAGCTCCTCGCCTGCCATTCTCTTGTCAAACGCAGTCTTGGGGCAGCCCTCAGCGTATGGAACGTACTCAAGAGCGTGGTCGGAAAGGCGGCATCCCATGCTGTCAAAGAAAGCGATTCTGTCACGAATGAACTGAACGAGCTCATCGTAGCTCTTAACGCCTATCTGGTTGATGTAGGGAACAAAGGTTTCCTTTGCAATCTCAACCGCTTTGTCAGGACGGAACGTAGGAAGAATCTTAACAGGGAAATCTTTAAGTGCCTTATGGTATTCAAGAGTATCCTCGGGAGCATCGGTGGTGCAAACTACCTCAACGCCGGAGCGAAGAATAAGCTCCTGTGGACGGAACTCGTCCTTTTTAAGACACTCGTTACATTTATCCCAGATTTCCTTTGCGGTTTCTTCGCAAAGAGGCTTGTCAATGCCGAAATATCTCTTAAGCTCAAGGTGAGTCCAGTGATACATGGGGTTTCCGAGAAGCATGGGCATGGTTTTTGCGAAAGCAAGGAACTTGTCGTAATCGCTTCCGTTACCGGTTATAAGCTCCTCATCAACACCGTGGGATCTTATCTGGCGCCACTTGTAGTGGTCACCGCTGAGGAAAAGGTCAAAAGCATTTCTGAAATGCTTGTTTTCAGCAAGGATTTTGGGTTGAAGGTGGCAATGGTAGTCTATTATGGGAAGGTCCTTAACCATAGAATAGAGCTTTCTTGCCGATTTGCCTTTAAGCATAAAATTATCATTTATGAAACTCATAACGTTACTCCGTCCTTAAAAATTGAAATTTCTTTGTAGCCGTATTTTTCATTTTTAGTTTCTTCGCCCTCGGCTACGCTTATTATAAACTCAAACAGCTCGTTTGTCAAGGGATTGCCAAGAAGAACGGGGCCTGCATCAAAGTCTATCCACTCGTGTTTTTTTGTTGCAAGAGCCGTATTGGTTGAAATCTTGACGGTGGGAACTGCGCTTCCGACAGGCGTGCCTCTTCCCGTTGTGAAAAGGATAACGTGAACGCCTGCCGCCATAAGATTGGTTATAGCGACTATATCGTTTCCGGGGCCGTTAAGCAGGGAAAGACCGGGGCGTCTTACGGTGTCGCCGTAATCGAGAACGTCAACGACGGGGGAAAGGCCGCCCTTCTGAACGCAACCGAGTGATTTTTCTTCAAGAGTGGTAATTCCGCCCTTTTTGTTTCCGGGCGAGGGGTTTTCGTATATTACCTGATTGTGTCTTGAATAGTAGTCTTTGAAATTATTGATAAGTGATACGGTTTTCTCGAAAATTTCTTTGTTTTCAGCACGCTTCATAAGAAGATGCTCTGCGCCGAACATTTCGGGAACCTCCGTAAGAACGGTTGATGCGCCCATTGAAACGAGCTTATCGGAAAATCTGCCGACAAGGGGGTTAGCGGTGATACCGCTGTATCCGTCGCTTCCGCCACACTTTAAGCCGACCTTGAGCTTTGAAACCGGAACGGGCTGACGCTCGAAGGTTTTTGCATATTCCTGAAGCTCACGGACGATACGGCAACCCTCGGCAAAATCGTCCTCACATTCCTGGGCGTTAAGAAATTTAACACGCTCACTGTCGTATTCGCCGAGCACGCCCTTGAAAACGTCGATATTGTTGTTTTCACAGCCGAGCCCCAAAACGAGAACGCCTGCGGCGTTGGGATGGTTGACCATTCCTTTGAGTATTTTCTGCGTGATTTCCTGGTCGCATCCGAGCTGGGAACAGCCGAAAGGATGGGGGAATGCGAAAGCGCCTGTTGCTGCGGCAATTCTTTCCGCAAGCTTATTGACGCATCCTACGGTGTTGACAATCCATACCTCGTTTCTTATACCGACCTCGCCGTTCTTTCTGACGTACGCCATAAAGGTTCTTTCGGTGTTTTCCTTTGGAATGTCAAAAAATTCAGGCTCGTAAACGTATTCAAGGTTGCCCGAGAGGTTCGTTTTTACGTTGTGGGTGTGAACGTCATCGCCCTTTTTTATATCCTCGGTAGCGTGTCCTATCGGGTTTCCGTATTTTATAATGTTCTCACCGCATTTTATATCACGTACGGCAAATTTATGACCGGTTTCGAGGTTGACCTCTACGTTATCAAGCTTATTTATTAACATACTTTTCTACCTCCGCAAGAAGGAAAGAAAGGTCCTGTCCCCAAAGCTCCGAGTTTTTAAGAATGTCGGCAAGGGGCGCAGTTTTCATGTAAGCGCAAATTTCGGGAGAGTCGTT
>JAZORS010000002.1:0-18252 GCA_045656725.1 Eubacteriales bacterium
CCCCGAGCAAGTAAGAGCAGAGGGCTTTATATCGTCAAAAATAGCCGTCAGCATGAACGGACGCGTTGCTTATGCAACCGTAACGAAGCGCGACCGCGAAGAAATCCGTGCGCCCTTTGAATTCTTTGAAACGGCAGTTGACGTAGTAAAACAGCTTTTCGGAGTTGAAATTGCTTTCGTCGTCAAGGAAACAGATTCGGGCGAATTTCGCGTTTCGCTTCGCTCAACCTCGCACAACGTTGCAAAAATAGCTATACAGTTCGGCGGCGGTGGCCATATACGCGCTGCAGGCTGCTCGCCCGATGCAAAGAGTGTAGAGGAAGCTGCTCAAATGATACTTTCGGCAATCGAAGCCGAAAACTATTTTAACTGACCGGCAAAAGCACTGAATTTCGTTAATACATTTGTTGCCGCTTTTGGCGGCAGATTGGAGATTAGTATGAAAAAAGTTAGAAAAGCCATAATTCCCGCCGCAGGTCTTGGGACAAGAATGCTCCCCATCTCGTATGCAGTTCCCAAGGAGATGCTCCCCATAGTTGACCTTCCGGCAATATACTATCTCGTTGAAGAAGCAGTAAAAAGCGGAATAAAGGAAATTCTTATAATCACAAACAGGGACAAGGAGGCTATGGAGAATTTCTTCGACCTTTCCCCCGAATATATGGCAGCCCTCTCGGCAAAGGGCAAAACGAAGGAAGCGGACAAGCTCCGCGAAATCGCGAATATGGCTGACGTTTATTTTCTTCGCCAGCGCGAAACAAAGGGCCTTGGCCACGCGGTCGGAAGGGCGCGCGCTTTCGTCGGGGACGAGCCGTTTGCCGTAATTTACGGTGACGACGTGGTTTTCTCGGATGTCCCCGCGACAAAACAGCTGACTGACGCTTACGAAAAATACGGAAAGTCCGTAGTTGGTGTTAAAAGAGTGCCTACCGAGGATTTAAGAAAATATTGCTCACTTAAAGTTGAACCCACAGATGATGAGCGTGCGTATTTCTGCACGGATATGATAGAAAAGCCCGCGCCCGGCGAGGAGTTTTCCAATCTCTCAATTCTCGGACGTGTAGTTCTCACGCCTGACGTTTTTGATATTATAGACACACTTGCCCCCGGTGCCGGCGGCGAAATACAGCTGACCGATGCTATGGCAAAGCTTGCAAAAGACACGGGCGTTATCGCCTACGAATACGAGGGCGAAAGATTCGATATGGGCTCAAAGCTCGGATTTCTTATGGCTAACGTTAAGCGCGGACTTGAACACGCTGAAACGAAAGAGGGCTTCCGCGCGTTTCTTAAAGAGCTTCTCGGAGAATTATAATGAAAATCAGAAAAGCAACACCCGACGACTCTATGCCGATTTCGCGGCTTGAAGAAGATATTTTCCCCGATGCGTGGTCGTACCGCGACGTATTGACAACGATTTCCTCGAACGGAGCGCTCTGTTTCGTTGCAACGAGCGACGAGGGTGAGCTTCTCGCCTACGTTATCGGCAGATGCATCATACCGGAGGGTGAAATATACAGAATTGCCACCAAGGAGGCGTACAGGGGGCGCGGTATTGCCTATCGGCTTCTTGATTTCGCCTTGAAAACCGCGCGCGGCTGGGGACTTGAAAGCGTATTTCTCGAAGTCCGCGAATCAAACGCGCCCGCGCGGGCTCTTTACCGCGCCTACGGCTTCCGCGAGATAGGCGTGAGAAAAAACTACTACAAAGAGCCAACAGAAAACGCAGTTTTAATGATGAAAACAGATTCTTTAACAATATAGAAAGCACAAAAAACTTATGAACATACTTGCATTTGAAAGCTCCTGCGACGAAACCGCAGCAGCCGTCGTTTCAGCCGACAGTGACGGCTTCACCGTAAAATCGAATATCGTTGCATCGCAGATAGAAACGCACCGGCTTTACGGCGGCGTTGTGCCGGAAATTGCAAGCAGGGCGCATGCGGAGGTTATCTCGCGCATCACCTACGAGGCGCTTTCCGTGGCAAAGCTTTCGATAAATGAAATCGATCTCGTTGCCGTCACGGCAAATCCCGGCCTTATCGGCGCGCTTCTTGTCGGAGTTAATTTTGCAAAGGGGCTTGCCTTTTCAAAGGGGATTCCGCTTGTTGCGGTTGACCACATAAAAGGGCATATTGCCGCAAACTACCTTGAAGAAGAAATGCCCGAATTCCCCTTTATATCATTAGTTTCGTCGGGTGGACACACCTCGATTTACAAGGTTGATTCGCCCTCTGATATAAAGATTATCGGCGCAACGCGCGACGACGCGATAGGCGAATCCTTCGACAAAATAGGTCGGCTTCTCGGAATACCCTACCCTGCCGGCCGCGGCTTTGACGAGCTTGCGAGGGAGGGCTTCATTGAGGCGACGGGCGACGAAAATAACTTTTATTCCAAATATAAAAAAAGCGATGCATACAAAAACGGAGAGCTTACTTTACCATCTCCCGCACTCTCGGACGGAACGCTTGATTTCTCTTTTTCCGGCCTTAAAACAGCCGCGATAAATCTTATTAACAGGTACAAGCTTCTCGGTCGCACCCTGCCGCGCGCGCTTTTTGCGGCAAGATACACTTTTGAGGCGGTCGAGGCGGTTGTAAAACAGCTATCTCGCGCGCTTGACGCAAACCCCGACTGTCACGCGATTTCAATTTCGGGCGGCGTTGCGGCAAACTCACATCTCAGACGGCGCGTTGCCGAAATTGCCGAGCAAAAAGGCGCAAAAACCTATATACCGCCCCTCTCTTTTTGCGGAGATAACGCGGCTATGATTGCCGCGGCGGCATACTTTGAATACGAAAAAGGAAATATTGCCCCGCCCTCGCTCAACGCGAGCGCGCAGGACTCAATCAAATAACGGAAATAGCGTGAAATAACATTTATCTGGTTTGAACTTTACGTGTTCACGCATCGAATTTTCGCAAGAGATGCCGAAAATTCATTTTTAATTGTGTTGCCGCAATCGCGGCAGAATGGAGACTTATATGGAAAGCATTGATAAAATACACGGAACGTTTGAAAAAAGAATACTTGAACAGAAGGCCAACGTTTCAAGCGCTGTTATAAAGCGCCTTCCGAGATACCACAGATACCTCGGCGAGCTTCTGCGAGAGGGAAAGCTCCGCATATCCTCTGCCGCGCTATCGAAGCTTATGAACGTTACCGCCTCGCAAATCAGACAGGACCTCAACTGCTTCGGCGGCTTCGGCCAGCAGGGCTACGGCTATAACGTAAAATATCTGCACGGCAAAATCGGCGAGCTTCTCGGAGTTACCGCGGGCTACCGTGCCGTTATCGTAGGTGCGGGAAACCTCGGACACGCCCTTGCCGCAACGCATATGTTCGAGCGCCGCGGAGTTGAAAGAATTGCAATGTTCGATGTCAATTCTGACGTTGTGGGAACAAAAATCAACGGCATCCCCGTTTACCACGTAAGCGAGCTTGAAGAATTTTGCAGACGCGAAAACGTAACAATCGGTGTTCTCACCGTGCCGAAGGAAGCGGCATACGATGTGGCAGAGCCGATGATTCGAGGCGGTGTTCGCGGAATATGGAACTTTGCGAATATGGAATTCAAAACCGATAGCCCCGGTGTTATAGTTGAAAATATACATCTTGGAGATTCGCTTATGAAGCTCTGCTACGAGGTTAAAACCTTGATTTCGGAGAGTGAAAAAGATGAGTGATTTCAGAATACATAAGGCAAGCGAGAAGGAAGAATTCCTTGAAGCGTCAGCCGAGGAGCTCAGGGTTCTCGTTGCGCTTATTGAAAGCGGCACAACGGCTCCCGACAAGCTGTCGAAAATATGCAAAATGTCGCGCGCAAGAACCGTGTCGGCATTAAGCTATTGGCGCGAAGCGGGAGTTATTACCGAGGGCGGACCGACCATAACCGAGGAATTTGAGGAACGCTTGCGGCTCGGAGAGCTTGAAGAAAAAAGCTCAAAGGAGCTTGCCGAGGATATAAGAAATAACGAGCTCGCGGAGCTTTTCACCGAATGCTCGCGCCTTATGAAAAAGACGGAGCTAACCAAAAAGGATGCCGAATACATAACGGCTCTTATAACGGAGCTTGGGCTTGACGTTGAATTTGCCGCAATACTTGCCGCATATCTTGCGGAGGAGGGGCGCCTGACCCCAAGCAAGCTCTTTAACAAGGCGCGCGACCTCGTTAAAGAAGAAATAGACGATACCGCCGCCCTTGAAGCGTATATATGCAAAATGCAAAACACATCTTCCTTTGAAAGAGAGGTCAAGATTGCGCTCCGCATAAGGCGCGAAACCACAGAAAAAGAGAAAAGTCTTTTCAAAAAATGGGGCGAGGAATACGCATTTTCAATAAAGACGGTCAAGCTTGCATACGACTTTTGTGTTGATGCAAAGGGCGAATATATACCGAGTTATATGGATACGCTTCTTACCGACTGGCACAAAAACGGCTGTAAGACCGTCGAGGAATGTCGCACAAGAAAAGAGGCAAAAAGCGCGGAAATTGCCGCCGCCCACAGCACAAAAAAGCCGAAGAAAGAAAACGACTCAAAGCCGAAATACGGAGATTTTGACGTCAACGATGCTTTCAAAAAAGCGCTCGAAAGAAGCTATGGGAACAGCGAAAATAGCTAGTTTTGACAACCAACATTTACATAAACGAGGTTTTTAAGATGTTTACAAGAGAAATTCACGGAATTGTAAGAGAAGCTCTTGATGCAAGAAGAGAACGCGCAGAGGCGATTGCCGCCGAGCGCCGGGCGAAGCTACACGCGGAGTCCGCTGAAATCCGCGAGATTGACAGCGAGCTTTCAAAAACGGGGCTTCTTATCTTCCGAGCGGCGCTTTCGGGCGCGGATTTGGCCCCGATAAGAAAAAGAAACGAGGATTTAGTCAACAAAAGGCGCGCTATCATTACCTCGCTTGGCTATCCCGAGAATTATACCGAGCCGCCCTACACCTGCGGCAGCTGCCAGGACACAGGCAAGGACGAGCACGGAAAGACCTGCTCCTGTATGAAGGAGCTTTTAAGGATAGAAACGGTAAAGGCGTCGGGCATAGGCAAGCTTATCGAAAAGCAGAGCTTTGAAAACTTCGACCTTAACTGGTACGGAAAAGGAAGCGAAGCTTACAAGAAGATGCAGAGCAATTATAACTTCTGCAAAAATTTTGCCGAGAGCTTTGACGAATCACGGGCAAGCACACTTCTTTTTATAGGAAATACCGGAACGGGAAAGACTCATCTTTCAACGGCTATTGCAAAAACAGTTATAGAAGGCGGCTATTCCGTTCTTTACGACAGCGTTCAGAATATAATCCATGCCTTCGAGGAAGACCAATTCGGAAAGGACAAGTACCGCTTCTCGAAAGAGCCCTACGAGCCGAAATCGGAAAAGTATTTAACAACCGACCTTCTTATCGTTGACGACCTCGGAACTGAATTTACCAATCAGTTTACCGTGTCATGCCTCTATAACCTTCTCAACACAAGGCAGAACAGAGGACTTTCGACGGTGATTTCAACCAACCTTTCACCCGACGAGCTTTCTCAAAAATACGAGGGCAGAATATTCTCCCGACTCGTCGGCTCAGATTCAACAATTCTTCTTTTCGTAGGAAAAGACCATAGATTAGGATAATAAAAATAAAAAACATATATCAAGGAGAAAAACAAGTGAAAGACTACACTCTCTTAAAGCAGAATGACCCCGAAATTTACAGCGCGGTCATGGCAGAAACTGCAAGACAAAGAAACAAAATCGAGCTTATTGCTTCCGAGAACTTCGTTTCCGAAACAGTTATGGAAGCAAACAGCACAACCCTCACCAACAAGTATGCAGAGGGTTATCCCGCAAAGAGATATTACGGCGGCTGCGAATGTGTTGACATCGTTGAAAACATCGCAATCGAGCGCGCTAAAAAGCTCTTTGGCGCAAATTTTGCTAACGTTCAGCCCCACTCGGGCGCGCAGGCAAATATGGCTGTTTTCTATGCGCTTCTCACCCCTGGCGACACGGTTCTTACAATGAATCTTGCCCACGGCGGACACCTCAGCCACGGCTCGCCCGTAAATATGTCGGGTAAATACTGGAACATCGTTCCCTACGGCGTTTCCGAAAAGGACAACACCATTGATTACGAAGAGGTAAGACGCCTTGCGCTTGAATGCAAGCCGAAGCTCATTCTTGCGGGCGCATCCGCATATCCGAGAGTTATCGACTTTAAGAAATTCTCCGAGATTGCAAAAGAGGTTGGCGCATATCTTATGGTAGATATGGCTCACATAGCAGGTCTTGTTGCGGCAGGCAAACATCCCTCGCCCGTTCCCTATGCGGACGTTACCACAACGACCACCCACAAAACCCTTCGCGGTCCTCGCGGCGGACTTATTCTTTCAAACGACGAGGAAATCGCAAAGCTTATCAACAAGGCAATATTCCCCGGAACGCAGGGCGGTCCTCTCATGCACACCATCACCGCAAAGGCAGTTTGCTTCGGAGAGGCTCTTAAACCCGAATTCACCGAGTATGCCGAGAACATTATCAAAAACTGTCAGGCGCTTCAAAATCAGCTTCTCAAAGAGGGCTTCAAGCTCGTTTCCGGCGGAAGTGACAACCACCTTCTTCTTATCGACCTTACGGGAATGAAGGTTGACACCGGTAAGGAGGCGGAGCATCTTCTTGACGAGGTTGGAATTACCGTTAACAAAAACGCGATTCCCTTTGACACCCAAAAGCCCTTCGTTACCAGCGGTATCCGTATAGGAACTGCGGCTATCACTACCCGCGGATTTAAAGAGGAAGACGCAACTGAGGTTGCAAAGCTTATCTCTCTTACTTTAAAAGACTTCGACAATAACGCTGACGAGGTTCGCGCAAGAGTTGCCGCTCTTTGCAAGAAGTATCCTCTCTACGAAGATTGATTTTTTGTAAACCTTACGTTACATAGCAAAAGAACCCGTTATCAGAGAAAAGACTCGTTTCTTTAGCGCAGTGCCCTTAAGGACACTACGCATCGATATAAATCCCTAACGGGATTTTCGATATGTTGCTATCGCAACTTGATATGCCTGCGGCTCGATATGCTTTTGCTTACATCGCCAACGGCGATATATGTCAAAAGCGAGAGGGATTTATATCATATCGAAACCGTCCGCAAGGGCGGTTATATCGAATTTGCCGAAGGCAAATATATCGAGCCGAGCAGCGCGAGGTATATCGACAATTGAATAATCACATTTGTATCGACAAATGCAGTGCTTGTCAAGAAAAAAGGACAGAGAATGTTTTTACATTCTCTGTCCTTTTCCTGTCGGTAGGTACTATATCAATTGAACTTAAAACTGTCCTTAAGAGTACGTCCCATTGATAATGGGTTCTTTCTTTTTGGTTTTTAAGTTTTTTGGGATTATTTATTCAGAACGTGCTTTGCGAAATTCAAGCCCTCCATAGCATCGCGCGCATATTTATGTGCGCCTATTTTTTTCGCATATTCTTCCGTTATGACAGCGCCGCCGACCATTATTTTGCAGTCCGGCGCTTTTTCTTTCAGCTCTCTTACCGTTTCCGCCATAGCGGGCGCGGTTGTTGTCATAAGCGCGGAAAGGCCGACTATTTTTGCGTTAAGCCGAAGCGCCTCGTTGACTATAACGTCAGGTGAAACGTCACGTCCCAGATCACATACGGAAAAGCCGTAGTTTTCAAGGATAAGCTTGACTATATTCTTCCCGATATCGTGTATATCGCCTTTGACACTGGCTATAACTATATCACATTCGCCGCTTGCCTCTTTAACGGTCATTCTCGCCTTAATTTTAGCGAATGCCGCGCCTGCCGCCTCTGCCGACATAATAAGCGATGGCAAATAAGCTTCACCGCGCCCGTATTTTTCACCGACCAAATTCAGCGCGGGAATTATCTCGGCATTTATTATTTCAAGCCCCGAAGCTCCGCCGTCAATCAAAGCGTCGGCAAGCTTTCCCGAAAGCTCACCCATTCCTGCCTCTATGGCGGATTTAAGGGTGAATTCTTTATCGTTATTTTGCGTATTTTGCGACACGGGTGCACCGAAAGAGCCCTTTGCCGCTTCTATATAACCAAGAAAGCCAAGGTCGCGGCCCGAGAGCGCGAGAAAGCTGTAATACGCCTTCATCATAGCGGGGGAATACGGATTCATAATAGCGGCGGAAAGCCCCTCGTGAAGTGCCATAGTGAAAAACGCCGCGTTGAGCGCATCTCGCTCGGGCAAGCCGAAGGATACGTTAGACACACCGAGAATACAGTTGCATCCAAGCCGCTCTTTTATAAGACGAAGCGCGCGGAGCGTTGTTTTCGCGGAATCGGGATTTGCGCTGACGGTCAAGGTCAAGGGGTCGAAAATTATATCCTTTTTATCTATGCCGTATTCTTCCGCGCGAAGAAGAATCCTTTTTGCTATTTCAAATCTGCCCTCCGCGTCCTCAGGTATGCCGTTTTCGTCAAGAGTCAGGGCGACGATAAGGCCGCCGTATTTTTTGGCAAGAGGCAAAACCGCCCCCAGCGACTCCTCTTTTCCGTTAACGGAATTTATCATCGCTTTTCCGTTATATACGCGAAGCGCCGCTTCAAGCGCCCCCTTGTCCGAGGTATCTATCTGCAAGGGCAGGTCGGTTACCGACTGCACCTCCCGTATGATTTTCGGAAGCATCTCGCACTCGTTTATTTCGGGCAGTCCCGCATTTACGTCAAGCGCGTGCGCTCCCCTTTCCTCTTGGCTGACCGCCTCTTTAAGAATATAATCGAGATTGTTTGAAATAAGCGCGGCTTTCAGTTGCTTTTTTCCGGTCGGATTTATTCTTTCACCTATAAGCACCGGTTTTTCCCCGAAGCTTAGTGCGTGAGTATACGAGGAAATCACGCTTTTCTCCTTTTTTAACACGGGGCGCACCGCTTTGCCGGAAATCGCCTTTTTAACAGCGGCAATATATTCGGGTGTCGTACCGCAGCAGCCACCGATTACGGAAGCTCCCGCCTCATAAAGAAGCAAGGCCGCCTCGGCAAAATCGCGGCTGTCAACGTCGTAAACGGTATTACCGCCTACAAGGCGCGGAAGTCCTGCATTCGGCTTCATTATAAGCGGAACACTTGCCGCCTCTGAAAGCGCTCGGCATATCGGAAGAAGCTCACGCGGACCGAGAGAGCAGTTTGCTCCTATCGCATCAGCGCCCATTCCTTCAAGCATCGCCACCATGGCGTAAGCATCTGCGCCCGTCATCAGCTTTCCGTCCTTGCCGTAAACGCAAGTAACGATAACGGGCAGCTCCGAATTTTCCTTTGCCGCAAGGAGCGCCGCCTTCGTTTCATAGCTATCGCTCATCGTTTCGATTACGATAAGATCCGCCCCGTATTTTACACCGAGCTTTACGGTCTTTTTAAATATGCTTACCGCATCCTCAAAATCAAGGTCGCCAAGGGGCTTAATGAGCTTTCCCGTAGGACCTATATCAAGGGCAACGTATTTATCGGGATAGCTCTCTCTTGCGCGCTTTGCGGCATCAAGAGCACATCTTATAACATCGTCAAGCTCCCCGTCCGAAAATTTAAGCGAGTTTGCGCCAAAGGTGTTCGCAAGAACAACGTCAGCACCTGCCGCAAAATACTCCTTGTGTATTTTCTCTATCTCACCCTGTGCCGTCACGTTAAGGCGTTCGGGCAGTCCTTTTTCCAAAAGACCGCGCTTTTGCAGGAGCGAGCCCATAGCACCGTCGAGTATTACGTTGTTCGTTCTTAAAAATTCTCTGAAATTCATTTTTCCGTCCTTTTAATTCCGATAAATGCGCTAACTGATTTCAGGGGCGTCATAACAAAGCCGTCAGTAAGTGTGAGCCCTATGTGCTTTTCGGGCGAAAGAAGCTCAAAAACAGATTTTTGAAGCTCAAGCGGCAAATCTCCGTATCCCGGGCTGAATCTTGGCGTAATTTCGCCGTATTCCGCTTTCATATCGGAAGAAAATATATCGCAAAGCGCCTCAGCGCGCTCCGCGCCTATTGCATTCGCAACAAGTGCGCGCAAGGGTGATATTTTCAAATATTTGTTTACAATTCTATCAAGCTTTGAACCGACACTTGCGGCAAAAACTATTACACGGGTGCACCCTTCAAGTGCTTTTTTCAGAGCTTTCGAACCAATGAAAAGCTCACCCACAAGGCATCCCTCCTCGCGCAGCTCAAGGTCAAAAACGGAATACACCGCCGAATAGTCGAGCACAGGAAGAAGCTCGGCAAGAAGCTCGTCAAGGATAGGTGCTATATCGGGCGTGTCCTCTGCCTTTGCATATCTTAAAATCTCTCGCCTGTCAAGCTCGGGAGAAGAATATTTTTTAACTCCGACAGCTATCATCTTTCAATAATATCCGAAAGATTTTCCATTATCTTTTCGGCGACCTCGGGCTTATTCATGGAATAAACGTGAACGTTGTATATTCCGTTTGCGAAAAGGTCTATTATCTGGTCGGTTGCATAGGCAATTCCCGCCTGCATCATCGCCTCGGGCGAGTTGCCGAACTTATCAACCAAGCTTTTGAAGCGTTGGGGAATAAGAGAGCCGGAGAGCCGAATAGCGCGCTCCACCTGCTTGCCGTTAGTTATCGGCATAATTCCGGGAACCACCGGCACCGTTATCCCTGCCTCACGCGCCTTATACATAAAATTATAAAAGAGGTTATTGTCAAAAAACATCTGCGTGGTGAGAAAATCGCAGCCCGCCTCAACCTTTTCTTTAAGGCGTCTTATATCCTCTTTTCCGTCCGGACTTTCGGGATGCTTTTCAGGATAAGCCGCGCCGCCTATGCAAAAAGACGGATTAGCCGATTTCAGCTCTCTGACAAGCTCCACCGCGTATCTGTAATCCCACTTTGACCTATCGTCGTTTACCATTGATTCGGGAATATCTCCGCGAAGCGCCATAACGTTTTCTATGCCTGCCGCCTTTATTGCTTCTATTTTTTCCTTGACAGTCGCCCTTGTCGAGCAAACGCAGGTAAGATGAGCAAGAGTCGGCACTCCATGCCTTGATTTTATCGCCTTTGCAATATCGAGGGTATACTCACTCGTTCCGCCGCCCGCACCGTAGGTAACGCTCATATACGCAGGGTGAAGAGCCGCTATTCTCTCGGCACTTTCTCTGACACTCTCAAAGGCGCTGTTCGTCTTGGGCGGAAAAACCTCGAAGGAAACGCTTAACTTCTTGCGATTCAAAAGGTCAATGATTTTCATAATTTACCGTTTTCCTATTCTGCGAGCGCCGTCAAGGTGCTCGCCCTTTTCGTATCTTTTTAAGAGATTCTTTATTTCATTCGGGGATTCATTCGTAAAAAGGAAATGCCTGATGCCTATCCCCAGAGAGTCGAGCTCTCGCCGCTTGTCACCCATATACGTGGTTTTTGAATTAAGTATAAGATTTCTGTGAGCCGAATCCCTCATTACAGGGAATTTTGCGCCCGTGCGGTCGGTGAAGCTTGCCTTGCCGCAGGATTTACAGCCGAAATTCTCTTTCACGAAGCAACGTTCGGTAATCATAAGCGGTATTTTGCCGAGAACTATCTCGCCACCGCCGATATCGCGCGCCATAGAAAGCGTTATCTCGGGAGAAAGTATCATGTCGGTCACGCCGAGCCTTTCATACTCGTCGCGGCTTCTTGAATTGGTCACGTTAAGGCGGAAATCGCCTATCGGAATAAGCCCTGCCTCGCGCGCGGCTTCTATTTCGGAAATATTTGCAACGAGCGCGTATTTCGCGCCGCCCTCCTTTGCCTTGGAGAGCGCAGAAACAAAGCCTTCCCATTCGGATTCCATAACGACAGAGGGCAAGGATACGCCGTTTGCAACGTCTTTTGCCTTCAAATAGTCATAAAGCGGCGCAAATATTATATCAAATCCCGACAGAGCTTCTTTTCCCACGGAAACGAGGGCATCCGTGTTAAAAAACTGCGCCGTGTTGCGCGCTTTTTTCGGCTTTTTTTCGGATAGCGCCGAAAGCTTTTCGTCCGAATATTCACCGCCCCTGCCTTCAAGCTTAGCTACTGCCTCGCGCCTCAGGGCATTTATTGCGGCAGGGGAAAGGTTTATCCCCCCGTCAAGCTCAATCTCTATATCGTCCTTTGAAAGCGACAAAAATGTATTGCCCATTTTTGCTATGCGCTCTTTTAAGGAGCTTTCGTCGAGAGGATGCGTCTGCGCGGCGCTCGGAGCTTCACCTATGGCAGTAGCGCTTTTTCCGTCAAGAAAAAGAGTAAGCTCCGCCGGTTTTTCGAGCTTGAAAACAGCCTTTGCCGCGATGCGCTTCTTTTCCGGCTTGAACTGTGCCGAATCAAGCATACTGCTCTTACGCTTGTCCTCATCCGAGCGAATACCCGTCATAGAAGATTGCTTTTTTCCGGTAAAATACGCATCCGTAAAGCCGCCGCGTGAAAATGCGCGCGCAAGCTCCTCGTGCTCCTCCTCCGTCGCACGCCGTTTTTCATCGAGAAGGCGTCTGTATATTGAGGTTACGGTATACACGTATTCGGGGGATTTCATTCTGCCCTCTATTTTAAGAGATGCAACGCCCGAATCTATAATTTCGGGAATATGCGCGGCAAGCGAAAGGTCGCGCAGCGACAAGGGGTATTTATTATTATAAGGCAAACGGCACGGCTGGGCGCATTCGCCGCGGTTACCGCTTCTGCCACCGACAAGACTCGACATAAGGCATTGTCCGGAATGGCAAACGCAGAGCGCGCCGTGTATAAAAATCTCGGTTTCAATAGGGGATTTTTCCGTAACCGCAACAATGTCACGGTACGAAAGCTCACGCGCGAGAACCGCCCTTTTACAGCCGAGCCTTTGGGCGGCGGTAAGTCCTTCTGAATTATGCAAGGACATCTGTGTTGAGGCGTGAATTTCAATTTCGGGAATCAGCTGTCTTATAACGGAAATTGCGCCAAGGTCAGCGGTGATAACTGCATCGGGCGCTATTCTTCTGATAGCGCGCACGTAGTCGGTAAAATCCGTTTCCTCGCGGTCGTAAACGAGGGTGTTGACCGTGAGATAAAGCTTAACGCCGAAAAGCCGACAGTAAACTGCCGCGCGTTCAAGCTCTTCAAGCTCAAAATTCTTTGCAAAAGCTCTGGCACCAAAGCTTTTTCCGCCAACGTAAACGGCATCGGCGCCCGCCTTTACCGCGGCAACGAGCGCTTCAAAGCTGCCGGCAGGAGCAAGAAGCTCCGGCAAAGCGTTTTTTCTTTTCACAAGCGTACCCTCCCTTGCACAAAAAATTACGCACAAGTCTTTTAAATGTAATGCGCGCAAATCTTTTAAATATAATTATAACAAATACGCCACCCGATGTCAACCGAATTTTCTTTTTACGGAACAGGGCGCAGATTTTCGAGGCCTGACACGCACCCATTCTTTTTTATGGCTAATATTTTTGTTTGTTTTTAAAATTGATTTTCGCCTGAAAAAGCTAAAAATCCGCCAAAAAGGCGGATTTTTGTAAATTATTATTGTCATTTTGCATACATTTTTCGGTTTTTTACGAAGGAATGCAAAATGTTTTTTAGAAAAACCTTGACAAGAAGTTCTTTGATTATCTGAAAAGAGGGCGCAGCTGTTTTCCGTTTTTCATAGCAAGATACGCCTCGAATACCGTATCGGGGCGTGACACAAGGGAATGCGGCTTTGCTTCCGGCGCATCCTGATAAAGCGGCGCAAAATACACGTTTTTTCTCGAAAGCATCGCCGCGATATTTGAAAGATTCTGTGACATCGCATCGTTAGTTGAAAGAGCTATAAGCAAGGGGCGGTCGCACCTAAGATGCGCCTTTGCCGCCATCGTTACCGCGCCGTCACTCATTCCCAGCGCAATTTTCGAAAGCGTATTTCCCGTGCAGGGAGATATTACGAGATAATCAAGCGGTGTGTGCGCCCCGAAAAGCTCCGATTCAGAAATTTTCGTTACCGCGCGCCTGTTACATATTCTCTCCACCTCTGAAATCAAGTCCTCGGCCTTGCCGAATCTTGTATCGGTAGTGGCGCTTGCCTCGCTTAAAATCGGAACGACACACTCTCCCGCGTCTGCTATGCGGCGAAGAACACTTAACGCAGCGCTGTGCGTACAGTGCGAGCCGCAAATTGCGTACCCTATCATAAGTCGCCCCCGTATCTTTTGTCAAGCGAGCGTTTTATTGCTTTTCCGTAAGCCGCGCCTCCGCTTACAGGATATAAGTTTTCGGGAATGGACGGAAGATACTCAACACCCGATACACCCGGGAAGCTATCTCCCGTGGCGAGGTCTATCACACGCATATTCTCGGTCGCGTGCGATGGGAACAGATGTGCAAGATTTGTCGGCGCGGTGTTTATGAGAACGTCTATGCCGGAAATGGCGCAAGAATCGAAGCCGACTTCCGAGGACGCGCTTTCAACACCGTATCCGCCAAGCTCCTTTCGCACCTCGGGCTTCGAGGTGAATATTTTGACTCTCGCCCCAAGAAAAAGGAAAATCCTTGCAAGCTCCCTGCCTATCCTGCCGTATCCTATTATGCCTATGTTCAAGTCACGCGGGGCGCTTTTTTCGCTTCCGATAACGTAGGATACCGCGCCGATGGCGCTTATCTCTGCGTTTTCAAGAGTAAATTTTTCATCATCTTTGGCATCAAAAAACGGCACGCCCTGCGATTCGAGGCAGGTCCGAAACGGCATCGGGAATCCGTATCCCGCAACGAAGCTTCTTTTGCCGCGCGGAAGCGGAAGCTCGGAAAGCGGAATTTCCGTTCCTGTAATATGAACTCCGTCGCGGCTGGTGGGAATAGGTAAAATTATTAAAGAGTCGGGGTAGCCCACCCCCCACTCTGTAAGAGTTAGAAGGCGCGCGGCATCGCAAAGCCGCGCGCCTTTGCCTATTATTTCAATATTCATATATGCTCCGCGCCGAGTGGCGCATTTTCATATAAAGTTAGGAGTTTTTCTCCTATTTTCATTATATGCCAAGGAGCAAATTCGGCTTACTCCGAGTCGGGCATATTTATCAGGTCAGTTTCCGTTTTTTTAGACGAAAACGCTTTTTTCATCTTTGAGCGCACGGACGAGCACAGCTCCTCTGTCCGACGCTTTAAGCTGCAAAGCCCAAGCGTTGCAAGACCGCCTACCGCAAGAGCGAGGCAAATGGGAAGCTTGCGCCTTTCGTTTTTCTTAAATATCATAAAATCTCCTTCTGCCGTTTTCATTTTGATCGCCGTCCGATCACGTTTATCTTTTCCGCGAAAGGTTTAAAATATTTATCTTTGTTGACAAAATATTTTTTATGATGTAAAATATTTATAAAGTAAAAACGAGGAGCATAAATACAGAAATGATTACCTGCAAAAGCTGTAAATACGAAATATCAACCCTCTCAGGCACGTGTCCGAGATGTAAAAGCGCCCTTGTTTTTTCGGACTCCGATCTTCGAGAAATTTATCTTATGTTTTGTGAAGCTAAAAAGAATAAAGACGGAAATCTTGTAACAGAATACGCTAAGATACTCACTGCGGCATCTTACACCGACGCCGAGCGCGAATACGGAATAATGCTTGAAAAGGGAGAGCTTACCGAACGCAATCTTGACGAGGCAATGAAATGCTTTCTCTCTGCCGCAAAAAAGGGCGATGCTTTTTCAGCTTACAGATATTCCCGCCTTGTTTCGATAAGCAGCGATGCGGCAAGCCACTTCTGGCTTCTTTATTCTGCTACTCTCGGTTGCGCTGACTCTTATCCCGATGCCGCCGAATATCTTTCCAAATGCGGCTATGAGGTGGACGCCAATCACTTTTACCGTCTTGCCGCAGCTCTTGACGATATCGATTCAATAGTAGAGCTTGCAAAGCGCTATTATAAGGGAATAGGCGTCTCCGTGTCGCACGAATACGCAAAGTGGTATATGGAAATGCTTAAATTCCCACCGCTTTCCGCCTTAAAGCTTGCCTATAAGCTTCGCCAAACGAAATCAAGCGAGCCGCCCTCGGAGCTTTACGATAAAGAGCCGCTTCTCAAACGGCTTTCCGATGAAGCGTTCAAGCTGGGATTTCACGAGCCGTATTTCAGACTGAACGAAATGCTTTCGCTTCTTGGGAATACCGAGTCGATGACACTTGTCGGAACACTTCTTGCCGACGGAATCGGATGCAAGAAAAACACCGGCGAGGCAGTGCGCATTCTTACGGAAGCCGCGGCAAAAGGCAGCGCCGAGGCATACCTTTGCCTTTACACGGTTTTCATTTCCGAGGACTACGAAAAGCACGACGCAGAGCTTGCCTTCCATTACCTCGAATCCGCAGGCAAACTCGGTGATGCGGATGCATATTTCAAGCTCGGCAAAATATACGAAGAGGGCAAGCTTGTCAAAAAAGACTACGTCCTTGCCGAAAAATATTATCTTAAAGGCTTTGACGGCGGAATAAAGGAAGCGAAAGAGGCGGCCCTTAAAATAAACGCGGAGCGCGAGCGGCTTTTTGAAAAAGGACTTTCCCTTGAAAAAAGCGAGCCCGAGAGCGCATTCCGCGCCTTTGCGATTGCAACGGCTATGGGTCACAAGCGCTCGCAGATGAAGCTTGCCGCCTGCTATTTGCAGGGACGCGGCGTAAAACCGGACCGCACACGCGCTTTTATGTGGTATGAATCTGCCGCAAACGTCGGTGACGAGCGCGCCTTTTACCCTCTCGGACTTTGCTATGCTCTCGGCATAGGCGTAAACCGCGATTTTAAAAAAGCGAGAGAAAATCTGAAACACGCGGCAGAGCTCGGCTATGCTGATGCAAAAACGGCACTTAAAAAGCTTTACGAAAAGAAGAAAAAGCATCTTGCGCGCTCTCTTTATTCACGCGGTATGCAGCTGCTTTATAATAAAAAATTCGGCATAGCTCTTTCATCATTCAAGCTTTCGGCGGAGCTTGGTTTGGCAAAAGCCGTTTTTGCCGTCGGAACGTTTTACGAATTCGGTATTTCGATGCCGACAGACCGCAGCAAGGCCATGCTTTGTTATGCGGAAGCAAAAGAACGCGGCTTCACCGACAAAAACTCAAATCTTAAAAGAGCCGTGCTTAAACTTATACGGTAGTTTCTTCAAAACGCCGTAAAAAACAAAAGTGCGCAGATTTTACTCATCAAAAAACTTGTTGACAAATCAACAAACTTGTGATACAATAAATTCGGGAATTTTCTGTCAAGCAAAAAGGCGGCGCAAAAGCCGACCGCCTTTGCGATATGTTCCCATTATAAATAACGGAGAAAAGCACTTGGAAAGATTTAAGATTTTCACCATTCTGATTGCAAAAATATCCAGGAATATCCGACGCATAAAGAGCGAGGTTATGCAGGAATACGGTCTTAAAAGCCCGCACGTTCCCTGTCTTTATTACCTTTACAAAGAGGATTCTTTAACTGCCAAGGAGCTTTCGGATATATGCGATGAGGATAAAGCGGCAATATCACGTTCTATCGTGTTTCTCGAATCGAAGGGATATCTCAGATGCGAGTCTGACGCCAGAAAACGCTATAAAGCGCCGCTTGAACTTACCCCTTCGGGCCGCGAGCTTGCGTCCGTTATAGCAAAAAAAATAGACGAAGTCTTCGACTTTGTCGGAGAAGGACTTGCCGAAGAAGACAGAATAGTTTTCTACCGCAGTCTTGAGCTTATCAGCAACAAGCTTGATGAGTTTTACGAAAAAAATTTGTGATTACAAGGAAGAAATGGGTTATGAAAAATCACGTTTTACACGAGAAAAGAGAATTCAGGGATGTACGCGCGCTTATCGAATGGGCAGGCGAATTTTATAGTGAGAGATACGCGTTTTCCTTCCGCAAAGATCCCCACAAGCCCGAAAAGACAAAAATAAGCTTTACCGTCCTTCGCGACGACGTAAGAGCGCTTGCAACGGAATTTATATCCCGCGGATTTTCAAAAAAACACGTCGCGCTTATCGGTAAAAGCTCGTATGAATGGGCGCTCGTTTACTACGCGTCACTTATATCCGACGCGGTTCTCGTTCCCCTTGACCGCGATTGGGGAGAGGTCGAGCTTGCAGAAACCGTAAAAAGAGCAGATACAAATTATCTTATCTGTGATGAAGATATAAAAGCCAAGGGCGAATATATCGCAAACGACTTGGGGCTTGAAGGTATCACTGCCCTTGTCGGCGCAGAGGGCGAAGGAAGTATTCGTGCTTTTATTGAAGCCGGCCGTGTTAAATTTAATGAAAACCCCGACC
>JAZORS010000003.1:0-3824 GCA_045656725.1 Eubacteriales bacterium
AAAAATTATCACAATCCTATTGGTTATGTTGTCAATAGTCGGCCTTTCCTCCTGCCTTGGAGGAGCAGAGTTTGAACTGAACTTTGTTGTTGACGGTGAAACTTACGACACTGTATCAACTAATGGAAAGGAACTTGTAAAAATGCCCAATGATCCCACAAAGGATGGATATACCTTTGACGGTTGGTATTGGGATAAAGACGAATGGAGCAAGCCGTTTACAGCAAATTCACTTCTCGAGGCTCCCCTTTCAAGCAATATGAGCGTTTATGCAAAGTGGAATTGCGTGCATTTAGCATCGGATTGGATAATAGATTCCGAAGCAACCTGCAAATCGGCAGGCTCTAAGCACAAGGAATGCACCGAGTGCGAAGAAGTTCTCGAAACCGAAGAAATCGAAAAGCTTACAACGCATATTCCTGCCGAAGCGGTAAAGGAAAACTATGTTGACTCGGATTGTGAAACCGAAGGCTCGTACAACTCTGTTGTATATTGTTCCGTTTGCGAAGCTAAGCTTTTAAGCGAGGCTAAGATCGTTGATAAGAAAGAGCACACACCGTCTGATTGGATTCCGGACACCGAAGCAACCTGCAAGGTGGCAGGCTCAAAACACAAGGAATGCACCGAGTGCGAAGAAGTTCTTGAAACCGAAGAAATTGAAAAGCTTACAACACACACACCTGCCGATGCGGTAAAGGAAGACTTCGTTGACTCGACATGCGAAGCAGAGGGTTCATATAACTCCGTTGTGTATTGCTCCGTTTGTGAAGCAAAGATCTCAAGCGTAGCAAAGACAGTAGAAAAGAAAGAGCATACTCCGTCCGATTGGATTCCGGACACTGCCGCAACCTGCAAGGCGGCAGGCTCAAAGCACAAGGAATGCACCGAGTGCGGTGAGGAGCTTGAAACAGAAGGCTTATCCAAAGTCGATCATAAATACGGCGAGTGGTACCCGAGCACAGAAGGAAATTGCGAATATATAAACTTCGTTTGTAAGTGCATTTGGTGCGGTGATGCTAAGTATCGCATGGGTACAGAGGCAGATCATAAGTACGGTGAAGCGGTAACAGTGCCGCCAACTTATGACAGCGTAGGATATGATAAGTCTACCTGCTCTATCTGTGGAAATAGCAAGCAGGTAAATCTCAAGCCAAGACTTGGACATAATTGGGACAGCGAATATTCTTATAACGGATACTATCATTGGCTGAATTGTACGGACTGTGAAGATAAAAACGAATGCTATGAAGAGCATTCTTACGGAGAAGAGGGAAAATGCATTTGTTGTAACGCTTATCGTTCGGAAGATGGCTTTATTTATAGCTATTCTGAGGACGGCAAGTATGTCATACTTATTGGGTATATCGGAAGCGAAACGGATATAGTAATCCCAACAAAATACAACGGAGTAACTGTTAAGAAAATAGGTGACGAAGCATTCAGTGGGAATCAAACAATTACGTCCGCTTCTATTCCCAAAACAATTGTTTCAATTGGCAATTATGCATTTTTTAGTTGCGATCAATTGGATAATTTCACCATTCCGTCCAGCGTTCTTGAAATAGGTGTGGGAGCATTTAGGTATTGCACGAAGCTTTCAAAGATGACCTTTGAAAATAAAAGCGGATGGTGGTATGCTCCATCACCGGAAGCAAGCGGAACGAGGATTGATGAACTTGAACTGAAAAACACCGGATCAAACCCAACGAGAGCGGCTGATACGATAAAAATAGAGTATACCTACTATTATTGGAAATATATAGAAGACTTATGCCCCCACAATAATGTTACCGTACTTTACGGAGTTGCAGCTTCATATACTGAATCCGGATTGACTGAGGGTAAGATTTGCGATGATTGCGGCTACGTTATTAAAAAGCAGACGGTGATTCCCGCCTTGGGTCAGACGTACGTAAAAGACGGAAACTATATCTATTTCGGAGAATACCCCCAGACCATAAAATCGGATGACGTAACCATCATCGGTTCTTGGGGAGATCGCGGTTACTTTCTCGGCTCTGACGGATGTAGATATGCAGCTGTAACGGTATCTTATTCGGACGGCCAAGGTGACGGATATAAATTCTCAAGTGGCGCAACGATAGAAAACAAGAATACCTATTACTTCAAGGTCGAGCCAATCCGCTGGAGAATACTTTCCGAATCCAACGGTACCGCAATGATAATGTGCGATATCATCATAGACGTCGGGATATACGGCACTAACCGCACCAAGAATAATTACGCCTTGAGCGAGGTGAGACAGTGGTTGAACGACACATTCTATCAGACAGCATTCACTTCACTTGAGCGCGAGCTGATACTTGCAACGAACGTAGATAACAGCGCGAATAGCACGGGATATGCAAAAAATCCGTATGTGTGCGAGAATACCGATGATTACGTATATCTGCTCTCCTATAAGGAAGCACTGAACAGCAATTACGGCTTCGAGACAGTTGCCCCCTTCTCCGACGAAAACAAGGAGTTGATGACAACCGACTTCGCTCGCGCTCTCGGAGCCTATATGAGCACGAGCAAGAGAAATTACGGTGTGGGCTTGTGGTGGCTACGCTCTCCCGAGGCGAACCAATACGGAACTACTCCAACGAGTGTGTATTCCGTATATCGTGATGGCAGCGTGTGCGGAGGCGAATGCACCGATTCGTTTGGTATTGTCCCCGTTTTAACCATCAAACTTTAATAACTAAAGAGAGGGAAGCCACACGGCAACCCTCTCGATTTCTTTGCGTCAATCGGCAAAATATCTCTTTGAAATAATCATAAAAACACTTGATAATTTGCCGATAATGTGGTATAATAACAGTACAAATTGCCAATAACGGTTTTTGAGGAGATTATTATGAAATATATTTCAGTAGCCGAGGCGGCTCTAAAGTGGGGGATTTCTGAGCGAAGCGTCAGGAATTATTGCGCACAGGGGCGAGTTGCGGGTTCTCACCTTGCGGGTAAAACTTGGGAAATTCCCGAGGTCGCAGAGAAGCCTAAAAGATCCATGCGCTCGGACAAAAAACGTACGCTACTTAATATTTTGCGTGAGGAAAAGATGGCTCGTCTTTCGGGCGGTATTTATCACAGAGTGCAGATAGACCTGACATATAATTCCAATCATATCGAAGGCTCGCACCTTACTCACGACGAAACACGCTATATTTTTGAAACCAACACGATAGGGCTTTCGGACAAAGCGGTCAACGTTGACGATATTATTGAAACGTCAAACCATTTCAGATGCATTGACTATATGATAGATAACGCCCATCTTGCGCTTTCGGAAAAATATATTAAACAGCTTCATTTTCTCTTAAAAAGCGGAACTAGTGACAGCCGTCTTGATTGGTTCAAAGTAGGCGAATACAAAAAACTTGCCAATGAGGTGGGAGGAATTGATACCACCGAGCCGAGTGCCGTAGCAAATGAGATTAAAGCCCTGCTTTATAGCTACAATTCAAAAAAAGAAAAAAGCCTTGAGGATATACTATCCTTTCACGTAGCATTTGAGCGCATACACCCATTCCAAGACGGAAACGGCAGGGTAGGCAGACTCATTATGTTCGGCGAATGCCTAAGGTATAATATAGTCCCCTTTATAATAGACGAGGAACATAAACTGTTCTATTACAGAGGGCTCAAGGAGTGGGACACCCAGCGAGGCTTTCTTACCGATACCTGCCTTTCGGCACAGGATAAGTTCAAGCTCATTTTGAACAAATTTGACATAAGTCTTTAATAAGTTAAAAGTGTTATCCTTTGCACAATGCCCTGCATATGTCAAAATTTTTGGATAACACTTTTAGTTTTAT
>JAZORS010000004.1:0-12326 GCA_045656725.1 Eubacteriales bacterium
ATAACCTCAACCGGCATACACCCCTCAAAAACAGTGAGATTTTCCTGCTCTTTTTTATCAAACTCTTTAAGCTCTGCGGTTTCCGCGTTGACCAGCGCATTGTAGAAAACATCGTATTCCTCGCGCGTTAAAGGACAGTTAAGATAATCCGTCGGATCTCCCTTTCCGTAACGGGAAGCGAAAAATGCGCGACTTGTGTTAATGCTTGAAAAATCGATGATGGGCGCTGCCGCATCAAAGAAATGAAGCTCATCTCCGCCTGTAAGCTCGGCAATCGTTTTAGCAAGTGCATCGCTTGTAAGAGGTCCGGTTGCAACAACCGTTATAGAGTCCGATTCGAGAGTTGTAACCTCTTCCGAAATGACCTTGATATTGGGGTGATTTTTGATTTTTTCGGTTATATATGCGCTGAAATCGTTACGGTTTACCGCAAGGGCGCTTCCCGCGGGAACGGCGGTTGCATACGCCGCCTCCATAATAAGCGAACCCATACGGGAAAGCTCCTCTTTCAAAAGTCCGACAGCGTTGCTCGGCTGATTTGACCGAAATGAATTGGAGCATACAAGCTCTGCATAAGTCGGGCTATGGTGTGCCGGAGTATATTTTTCGGGCTTCATTTCATAAAGCTCAACGAAAACTCCGAGCCGGGCCGCCTGCCAAGCCGCCTCGCACCCCGCAAGGCCTGCACCTATAACTCTGATTTTTTTCTCGTTACACATTACTCGGCAACCTGAATCTCATCTTCACGCTTATACGAGCAGCTTTTATTTTTACAGATTACAAGCTTTTTGCTTTTTCTGTAATAAAGCATTTCCGAGCATTCAGGACATTTTTCGGAAAGCGGCATATCCCACGTGGAAAAATCGCATTCGGGATAACGCTCACAGCTGTAAAAAAGAGATTTTCCTTTCGAGCGACGAGCAAGTATTTTTGATGAGCATTTAGGACAGGAAACGTCCAATTCAACTGTCTTTTGCTTTGTAAATTTACAAGCGGGATAGTTGCTGCAAGCATAAAACTGCCCGTATCTGCCCCGTCTTATAACCATTTCACCGCCGCAGAGGTCGCACTTAAATCCTGCGAGCTCGATTTTTTCTTCGGTGGGCGCCGCAACGGTTCCATCACTGTTAAGCGCCTTGGTATTTCTGCAAGCGGGATAATTCGGACAAGCGAGGAATTTACCGAATTTACCCTCTTTGTAAACCATAAGCGCGCCGCATTTTTCGCAAGGCACTGTGCTTTCCTCAAAGCTGGGGGTAATTTTCGGTGCTTTTACGATTTTTTCCTCTGCCTCTTTGAGATTCACAGCAAAGGTTTTATAAAAATCACCGATTATTCCCTGAATAGAATTATCACCGTTTTCAACCGAATCAAGCTTCGACTCCATATTAGCGGTAAATTCATAGTCAATTATATCGGGAAAATGCTCACGCATAAACTTTGTAATCGTTTCGCCAAGGGGTGTTGCAACGAGCGATTTACCGTCGCGCCTTACGTAATTTCTGCTGATTATTATAGAAATTATCGGAACGTAGGTAGAGGGTCTACCTATACCGTTTTCTTCAAGAAATTTAATGAGTGATGCCTCGGTATATCTTGCCGGTGGCTCGGTAAAATGTCCCTCACCCTCAATTTTACGAACCGAAAGGACGTCCTTTTTCTTGACAGACGGAAGCTTTGAAAGATTTACATCCTCGTCCTCCGCATCGTCAATACCGTTATCGTAGATTGCCATATATCCGCGCGACTTGATAATATAACCTCCCGTTCTGAAAAAGTAACCGGAGTTTTCAATTTCAACGGAAACCGTATCAAGTGTGGCTGACTGCATCTGGCTTGCCACAAATCGCTCCCAAATCAGCTTATAAAGCTTATACTGGTCGGGGGTGAGCATTTTTCTTATCATATTGGGCTGAATATTGACGTTAGACGGTCTTATCGCCTCGTGAGCATCCTGTGAATTGGAATTGCTCTTATATACTCTTGCTGTTTTGGGCAGAGCTTCCTCACCGTAATTTGACATTATGAATTCGCGAGCCGCGTCCTGCGCGGTTGCGGAAATACGGAGTGAGTCCGTACGCATATAAGTGATTAGACCCTGAACACCGCCGAATTCCGCGCCAAGATTAAGTCCGTCGTAAAGCTCCTGGGCGATTTTCATAATTTTTTGCGTCTGAAAACCGAGCTTTTTAGACCCTTCCTGTTGAAGCGTTGAAGTTGTGAAAGGCGGTGCGGGGAGCTTTTGCTTTTCACTGTGCTTAACAGATGTGACCTTAAAAGTTCCGGCTCTTAATTTTTCAAGTATTTCGTCAGCTTCTTCTTTACAGCTGATTTTTATCTTGGTTTTCTTGCCGCCAAAGAAGGAAGCGGCAATTACCTCGCCGTCCTCTCCGACAAGCTCCGCATCAATAGTCCAATACTCTTGCGGAACGAATGCTCTGATTTCTTCCTCTCGTTCGGTGATAATTCTGGTGGCAACAGACTGAACTCTGCCGCCCGAAAGACCGCTTTTGATGCTTTTCCAAAGTAGTTCGCTGATATTGAAACCGACAAGACGGTCAAGTATTCTTCTCGCCTGCTGGGAATCTACGAGCTTTTCATCAATTTTTCTGGGTTTTTTGATAGATTCCTTGACCGCAGTTTTGGTTATCTCATTAAACGTTACTCGGCACTCCGCATCCGCAGGAATTCCAAGCTGATTTGCGATATGCCAGGATATCGCCTCTCCCTCTCTATCAGGGTCCGTTGCGAGAAATATCTTGTTTGCATTCTTTGCCTCGCGCCTGAGCTCCTTAATGACATCGCCCTTACCGCGAATATTTATATAGCGAGGCTCAAAATTATTTTCAACGTCAATTCCGAGTGTGCTTTTCGGAAGATCTCTTATATGACCTTTTGACGCGATAACCTTATAATTTGAACCGAGATATCCTTTAATTGTGTTTGCCTTTGCAGGTGATTCAACTATAACTAAATTTGCCATGTTTATAAAGCGGACCGTTCCGCTTCCTTTCTTATTCAGAAATTCCTACGCACCTTTTCGCCGGGGAGCAGGGTTATGAAATGCCCAATTTCAAGTTTGAGCAAAATTTTCATTACCTCGCGCAAGCTTATATTTTCATCAATCAAAGCTTCAATTGCGCAGGAATTGCCTATGGGGATTTTTTTGTAAATCGCGAGCGCTTCTTTCGGAAGCTTATCCGGTATTACTTCAACGCTCGACGTATTGTTTTGGGTAACGCTTGTCAGCTTTTCGGACGCGGGCTCAGAAAGCTCCGTTTTTCTCCTTGTCGGACGGAAAATTCTGTCGTTTGGAGCAACGCAGGACACGGAATACTTTTGGAGCGCCTCGACCATAGTGCCCGAAGATGCATCAAGCATCTTAAACGGATTAAGCCGCCCGGGGTATATCCTATCAAAATCCGCTACGATATCGTCTGCGGAAGAAAAGGAAGATGCTCCCGTTTTTATAAGCAGATTCGTTGCTTCGCTGTTTTTGTTACCAACGTTTCCGGGAAGCGCGTAGACCCGCCTTCCCTGCTCCTTTGCGCGACGCGCGGTAATTAAAGCGCCGCTTCTTTCCGTACCCTCGATTACGACGGTTGCAAAAGAAAGCGCACTGATAATTCTGTTTCTTGCGGGAAAATGCGTTTTGTGCGGAGGAGATTTCGGTGGATATTCCGTAAAAACACATCCGTCCTTAACAATTTCCTTGGCAAGTGTCAGATGCTCCTTCGGATAACAGATATCAATTCCGTTACCGAGGACGGCAACCGTTTTCTTGCCCTCGGAAAGTGCCGCGGCATGAGCAACACCGTCAATGCCGATTGCCATTCCCGACACTATAAGAGCTCCCGATTTTGCAAGATCTCTTGCCACAGTAAAGGCATTCTTTCTGCCGTAATCGCTAACGCGCCTTGTTCCTACCACGGAAATCGGGGTTTCTTTTGAAAAATCGGGCAAAGTGCCGCGATAGTAAAGAAGGACGGGCGGATTTTCGATCTTTCTCAAATTTTCCGGATATCTTTCGTCCGAATAAAGAAGAATACCGACACCCTTCCTTTTACAAAAATCAAGAATTTTCTCCGCTTCCGAGAGGTCCTTGTCAGATAGTGCTGTAAGATCCTTGGATCTTGAACCGACAAGCTTTACAAGCTCCTCTTTTTCGGCAGAATACACCTCATGGGGAGTTGAATATTTAGAAAAAAGCTTTGAAAACGTGGCGGAAGCCGGCGTGCAAGCCAGAGATAGCCACATCCAATAAAGCGCGTCATTCATATAAAGCTCCAATCAAAATGAGGTGTTAAAATTCCATTAAAATTACGCCTTGCTCTGTTCCCACATAAGTATTGACGCGGCAACAGCGGCATTGAGGGATTCCGTATTTTGTGATATCGGAATATATACGCTTCCGTTACAGACAGCCGATATTTCAGGCGCTATTCCGTGGCCTTCATTTCCGATAACAAACACGTCCGTATTTTTTATTCCGGAATCAAAAAGAGATTTTGCCGACGCAGAAAGCTCTGCGGCAAAAACACGCCGCCCCGTTTTCTTTATCGCATTTATTGCGCCTGTGAGGGACGAAACGTAGTCAACCTTTACCTTAAAAAGACCGCCCATTGCGCTTCTTAACGTTTTGGGATTATAAACATCCGCAGTATCGGCTGATAAAACGATTCTGTTAAATCCGAAAGCGGCGGCGCTTCTGATAATCGCGCCAAGATTACCCGGATCCCGAACAGAGGACAAAATTATCGCTCTTTCCTTGTCGGAAATAAAAAAATCTTCATTATATATTATATCCAACTCACGAAAAAAGTCAAGATATTTTACAACACTTATAATGCCCTCGGGAGATTTTTCGGAAGAAATTTTTTCAAATGCGCCCGAGGAAAGAAAAATCACATCACAATTTCCACAAGTTTTTCCGGAAAACGCGCTTTTTATCCCGGGTTCGTATTCTCCTCGGCGGCTTTCCTCAACAAAAACGTGAGTAATCGGCAAGCCGTTTTCCGCCGCCTCAAAAACGAGCTTTTTACCCTCGACAATAAACGCTCTATTCTCTTCTCTTCCTTTTTTCGTCAAAAGCGAAGCCGCCCATTTTACCGCGGGATTGCTTCTGCTCGTAATAACGTCGTTAAATATTCTCATACGTGTTTTTCCTTTTTCTAAAACGAAAACCCGGTTAACCGACTGCGGAAAACCGGGTTTATAGCTATTAAAGCGCAGCTTTTGCTTTTTCGCAAAGAACTGCAAATGCTTCCTTATCGGAAATAGCAACTTCGCTGAGCATCTTACGGTTAAGCGTAATGCCTGCACGTTTAAGACCGTTCATAAGCGTGGAGTAATTCATACCGTTAACCTTTGCCTGCGCGGAAATTCTTGCAATCCAAAGACGGCGCATATTTCTCTTTTTCTCTTTACGGCCAACAAATGCCTTGTTACCGCTTTTGAGAACAGCCTGCTTAGCCATCTTGAAATGTTTGGATTTTGAACCCCAATATCCTTTTGCTGCTTTAAGTACAGCTTTTCTTCTCTTACGCGTCATAAGCGCGCCCTTAATTCTTGCCATCTTACATTATCCTCCAAATTTTCTTTTCTGTCTTATCACTTGTTGATAAGAGTTCTGTATGTGGGCGCAAATGCCTCGCTAAGAATAGCTCCCTTACGAAGATCTCTCTTGCGCTTAGACGTTTTGTGACCGAGATTGTGACGATGGTTGTTGTGTGACATCTTTACCTTGCCGCTACCGGTAAGAGAAAATCTCTTAGCAGATGCCTTGTGAGTTTTGATTTTTCCCATTTTTATTCTCCTTTTTGGGTTTTACCCTTTTATTTATAAAGTTATTTTTCCCGATTTACTTTTTATCGGGCTTTGCAGGCGAAATAATTACAGACATAAAACGTCCTTCAAGAATAGGTTTTTTCTCCGCAACGCCAACGCCGGAGCAAGCCGCCATAAAACGCTCTATAACCTCGCGGCCGAGATCCTGGTGCGCCATTTCACGACCCTTAAACCTTACAACAGCTTTTACCTTATTGCCTTCGCCAAGGAATTTCTTTGCGTGGTTAACGCGAGTGTCAAAGTCATGCTGTTCAATACGGCACGAAAGCTGAACCTCTTTAACCTTAACAATAACCTGCTTCTTTTTTGCTTCCTTTTCTCTTTTATCGCGTTCGAAACAGAACTTACCGTAATCGATAGCGCGGCAAACCGGCGGAGTTGCGTTCGGAACGATAAGAACGAGGTCAACACCGTTATTCTCGGCATACGCTCTCGCGTCCTGAATCTTCATAATACCGACCTGCTCGTTGCTAGGTCCGATAACTCTGACCTCCTGCGCTTTGATTTCCTCATTGATTGGCAAATCTTTACTGTTATTCGTGCTAATGGTTTTATACCTCCAAAAACAAAAAATGCACACAGAAAATTTCCGCATGCACACAAAAATCCCATTAGTAAACGGGAAAATGTATTTACCATACGCACCCCTGTGGTATGGTGAGAACGGAAATTCTACTTGTTGTCGAAGATTAACTTCCTATGTATTTTATCACAAGCAAATCGCTTTGTCAATACCCTTTTTAAATTTTATTCGCTTTTTTAATTTTATCCGTATTTTCAGCTTTTTCGTCAACGATTACGTAAGTTTTGTCGCCGGATTTTACAGCGGCATCGTATATAGCTCTTGCAAGTCGGTTTATCTCTATTCCCTCAACGGCTTCGAAAACCTGCGCGGAAATAGATTCCTCTATGCTGAGTATATCCTGACCGCCGCCCTTTGCTTTTTTGATAGTGCTTGATACGGAAATATTGTTTTTGCCTGAGAACGTTGCGCTGCCTGTTCCGTAGCTCGTATCTCTCATAGAGGGAACGTAGTGCGGATAAAGCTCGGCAAGGCGGTTTTTGGTTTCCGCGGAGATAAGCCCTGCCTTAACGCGCATATCTTGAAGGTTGTTAAGGAATGTGTAAAGCTCGTCGCGGATTTTTATAAACGCTGGGTGCTTCTTCTCGTATGCTTCAACAATCTTTCGGGATTCTTCCGCTGTAATTGCGGCTGTCCTCTCCTCGTTCTCTCCGAAAACGGGCTTGTTTTCAAGGACCTTATGATTCTTTATCTTGGCTTTAAGCTCTTTATTCTTTGCTTTAAGCTCTTCAAGCTTTTTCTTTTCGGCTTTTGCCTTTTCTTTCAGATTATGGCCCTTAAAGAAATCTACCTGTTTTTCCGTTTCCTTTATCTTCTTCGCAAGCTCGTCCTGCTCCGCCTTCATTTTTTCAAGCTCAGCAAGCGTTCTTTCGTTTAGAGTCATTCGGTCAATATTCAGCAAATGAAGCAGATAATCCTCAAATTTTCCTTTATATCCCTCGTCCTTTAAATCAGCGTATATCTTTCTTAATCCCTTGCCAAGCTCTTTTCCTGTAATGACGTCATATTGAAAATCCGATATCATTGTTTCAGCTTTGGCTCTGGCAGCTCTGACTCTTTGAATTAGTGAGGATGATTTAGCTTTCGGCACACCGCCGCATTTCACGATATACTTATGTATTCCAAAAGCTTCGTCTACTGCGCTTATGTATGCGTTATCCGCCCAGGTAAATACCTTATCCTTCGGACTCGCCTTGTACCTCTCGCGCTCCTTGTTGACGTTGCTTAAAGTGGGCGATTCAACGTCTTCGTCGGGTAAAGAATCCCTTTCGGAAGAAATTTCCGAAGATTTTTTTGCATTTTTTTCGTCAGAATGGTTGACTTTTTCGCTCGGATTGGATATACTAGTATCAGAAGCTTTCAAGCCAAACGCTGCAGCAATCGGCGCTGTACCGTCACCGACTTGAAGGCTTTTCTTTTTTATTCTAACGAGGTTCCCTTTTTGTATTTCTTTTTGTAAATAAGCATTTAGCCCCTCTTTGCCGAATACAGTAGCAACCTTATTCGTTTCTACTACTACACTGTGATATTCCGCGTATTCGTTGATATATATAGGCACATTGATTGTATTTCCATCGACATCCTTGATTTTTGAAATCAAAAGAAAGTACTTTTCTCTGCGCTGTGGATTTTTGGCGTTTTTGGTTCCTCGGTAAGCTTCCGTAATGTTATCAAAATCGGATATGACCTCAATAAACTTTGTTTTGCCTAAACCGTGGTAATTGATACCGTCACCAATTTTATACCCCTTTGAGAGTGCTTCCTGCTCACTAAATATATTCTCTCTCACGTGTGAAGGTTTCATATACAGTGGCAGGTCTCTTACTCCTTTTTGAGATAAAAGAATATCTGGCGTATTTTCAGTTAATTTTATATGATTACGATAAAACTTATTATTGAGGGCGTTGTCAATTTCCGACTCTATGTTTGCATTTATCGAATACCTTCTCTCACTTTCCCCTCCATCTTCCTCGTCGGCAATCTTATGCGTTACAACGTCACCGTAGCCGATATTATTGCGATGGGAAGCGGAAAACTCGTCAAACATTTTCTTATAGGTTTTGAGAAATTTCTTTGCGCTGCGCGAAAGCTTTTCGCTTCCTGCGTAATCGTCCTTCGCCTTCGTGAAGAAATCTATAATGCGCTCCATTATGCTTGCGTCCTCTGAAACGAGCGCCTTTAAAAATGCTCGGTTAGTGAATTCCTCGCCATAATGCGCAGTTATTTCTTCTTCAATCGCCTCGCTGCTATTATATCCGTGTTCTCTGTATCGGTCCTCTATCTTCTTTCGCTCTGCCTCGGGCATTTTGGAAAGAGCCAATTTCCGAAGCTTGTCGTATGCCTTCTTTCCTTTCTTTCCGCTGTTTGCAAACATATCGTGCAAAAGCTCATGCAAGAGAAGAACGTCAACATTCTTTGCAGAATTAGGATTCAAGGTTATTGTGTCCGTTACGCGCGAATAAAATCCGTTAACGTAATATTCCGTTCCGTCCGCTTTTTCTCTGAGGCAAGCATCGTAATCAAATGTGACCTTTGCGCCCGACCTTGCGGCAACGCTTCCTATATCCGCGGCAACGTCTTCCGTGTATCCGTGAGCTATTGCTTGTCGCATAACTCCCCTTACAGCTCGCCTGCCGTTAGCGTCAAGCTTTTCATAACCGACAACCTTTTCTTTCGCTATCTTAAAGACCTTTCTGGTAATCTCTCCTAAATTTTCCGAAGAATTTTTCTCAGAAGGGTTGATTTTTTGCTCTGAATCGGGTATACTAGTAGTGGTGATAGTTTTATCACCATTTAAAGAGTTTGCGTTAACATCCCTCTTGTACTGTACTCGAGGCATCCCTTGCGCTGACTCTTTTTTATTATATATCAATCGTCCGTCTTTTTTTGCCGTTTCTATCCTGTTCTGTATTCCTTTATTTCCATAAACAGAATTAACTACATGCACATCAATAAATCTACTGTCGTGCTGAGTTTTTGTATTGATTTCAACAATTGAAATTAACTGTCTATCCTTGTAATCCTTTCCTTTGAGTAAAAGTTCAATTTTTCCTTCTTTGGGAGATAATAAAATGTATTCAGGTTCGTTGAACGATAATAACGCCATTTCGAGTCCATCCACGCCCAAATTATGATAATTGATACGTTCGCCTTGATACTTACCGTTTTCTTTTGACTCCATAGAAAGGTATGCATCTCTGTAGTTCATAACTACAGGATAATCTTTGATGTCAACAAATTTACTCAAAGCTTCTGCAAATTCATTTGTAAATTTTCCGACATAAACATAACGCCTATCTTTCGACTGGGAATCGTCTAACGCCTCTTCTAACTGGCCTTTAAGACTTTTTCCGTCCGGGTTAAATTCATTCGGTGAATTGTCTCTGACAAAATAATTTGTTGAATCCACCTCACTATTGTCCTCAGCTGACTCTGCGGCTTTTTTTGTTTCCTCGGTATTCTCCTGTGTGCTTTCGGCTACAACCGAAGCTCTCTCATTTTCCGCCATTCCCGTATTAAGTGCGGCAAGAAACGCGTTAAGCTTCTTCACGTCGGGAAATTCAACTAATTCGCTCTTTATGTAATCATAGACTTTATATTTGCCGTCGCGCTTAATAATGGCAAAATTACATTTGCCGTCAGCGCTCTCATACCTCGTCGCTCCGTCCTTACGGTTGGAATTATAGCGGTGAGGTATTTTCTTTGCCTTTTGTTCCTTCGCGGCTATAACGTCCTGTATTCCGTCCTCCTTCGCTAAAAGAATTGCTTGGTTAACTTGGTCCGCGTTAGCCAAATCTGAACTTCTGCTACGATTTTTCTTCATATTTTTTAATTTTAACCAATTTCAAGTTTAGTTGCAACAGAGTTTTGCGCGAGCAAAACAAATATCTAAAAATATTTTAGCGCAAGGTATAGATTTTTATTTTAAAATATGTTATAATATAATGAATTTATATTTTTATTTGCAAAAACAGAGGTATTAAAAATGTCAGAAATTCAAACCAATTATTCCGAAATGCGCCTGCCGCTTATTCCATTGCGCGGCATAGTTGGCTTTCCGGGAATACAAATAAATATTGATATTGCGCGCCCCGTTTCACTTAAAGCTTTTACCGAGGCGGCAACTCTTTACGATGCAAAGATTCTGCTTGTAACGCAAAAGGATATTGCAAAAGAAACCCCTGATCAGAATGATTTATACAAGGTCGGAGTTCTTGCAGAAATCAAGCACGTCGTTAAAAACCCGCAAGGAACGCTCAACGTTATTTTCGAGGGCATTGCGAGAGCACGCATTGAAGAATGCGAGCTTAAAGACGGATTTTTCTCTGCAACAGCAACGGTTAACAACAAGAAGCGCACGGCAAAGTCAACACCGGAGCTTGAAGCCCTCGTTTTCGAGGTGAAAAATCATATTGCAACTCTTAAAGATATTCACCCGACATTTACCGAGGAAATGAATCTTGCGGCAGCCGCTATAACCGATCCCGGCTATCTTGCGGATTTCGTTGCTTCCTCCGCTATCGTTGATTATAAAAACAAGCAGAGCGTGCTTGAATCTCTCACACCCAAAACGCGCCTTATGAAACTTATGGTGGCGTTGGAAGAAGAGGCGATGCTTCTCCGTTGTGAAAGAGATATTCAGCTTCAAATAAGAGAAAAAATCGATAAAAATCAAAAGGATTATTATCTTCGCGAGCAGATAAAGGCTATCCAGACCGAGCTTGGCGAGGATGATGACGACGAGATAAGCGAGTACGACACAAGAATCACCGAAGCTAAAATGCCCGAGGAAATCAAGGAAAAGCTTTACAAGGAGCTTGGAAAGCTGGCAAAAACGCCTTTTGGCGCAGCCGAGGGTGTTGTCATAAGAACCTATCTTGACACCTGCCTTGATTTTCCCTTTGGAAAAAAGACGCAGGATGCCGTAAGTGTTACAGAAGCAAGAAAAACTCTTGATGCTGACCACGACGGCTTACAAAAGGTCAAGGACAGAATTCTGGAATTCGTTGCGGTCAAGCAGTTCTCTCCCGACGTTAAAAACCAGATTATCTGCCTTGTAGGCCCTCCCGGCGTAGGAAAAACCTCGGTTGCCGCATCAGTAGCAAGAGCTTTAAAGAGAAAATATGCAAGAGTTTCTCTCGGCGGTATGCACGACGAGGCAGAAATCCGCGGACACAGAAAAACCTACGTTGGCGCTATGCCCGGAAGAATAGTTACCGCGCTTATAAATTCCAAGGTTGAGAACCCCGTTATCGTTCTTGACGAGATTGACAAAATGGCAAAGGATTTCAGAGGTGACCCGACCTCTGCCCTTCTCGAAGTTTTAGACCCCGAGCAGAACAAATTTTTCCGCGATAACTTTCTTGAAATACCGATAGATTTGTCTGATGCTCTCTTTATTGCGACGGCAAACAACTACGACGGCATTCCCGCGCCTCTGCTTGACAGAATGGAGGTTATAGAGCTTTCTACATACACAGATACCGAAAAGCTCGCTATTGCGAAAAACCATCTGCTTCCCAAGCAGCTTGAAAGAAACGGAATAACAAAAAAAATGTTCCGTATCAAAGACGGAGCGCTTATGATGCTTATCAAGAATTATACGCGCGAGTCGGGCGTTAGAAATCTTGAACGCGAAATAGCATCACTTATAAGAAAAAGCGCAAAGAAAATTGCGGAAACGGATGCTAAATCTATCACCGTCACAGAAAAAAACATATCCGACTTTCTCGGAAAAATCAAATATACTCCCGAAAAGCTTGAGCTTGACAATCCTATTGGTGTTGTTAACGGACTTGCATACACACATTCCGGCGGCGACCTTCTTAAAGTAGAGGTTTCCGCTATGGAGGGTACGGGAAAAATAGAGCTTACCGGCTCTCTCGGTGACGTTATG
>JAZORS010000005.1:0-3071 GCA_045656725.1 Eubacteriales bacterium
TAAGATTACCGAAGGTAAGCCGTTGAGAGTTACACCCGAGATGGCTATGGAGGTCGTTAACGTAATAGAAAAAGCTCACGCAGACAACCCCCTTCCCGTTAAATATTCACTCTAATTCAGAAATAAAGGAGATATAAAATGTATAAGGTAGCGATACTTGGTTGCGAGAATTCGCACGCAAATAAATTTCTTAAACACATAATCACCGAAAAGGTTTATGATGATGTTGAAGTAGTCGGCGTATTCAGTGAATACGAAGGCGCGGCTGAAAAGCTTCACGATGAATTCGGCGTATATATTGCAAAGTCCTATGACGAGTTCGTTGGTAAAATTGACGGTCTTATTATAACTGCACGCTGCGGTAAGGATCATTACAGATTTGCAAAGCCCTATATTTCAAGCGGAATTCCCATGTTTATCGACAAGCCCGTTGCTAACGACGAGAACGAGGCTCTTGAATTTATGAAAGAGCTCCGCAAGAATAACGTTCGCATAACCGGCGGATCTTCCGTTATCCACGATCCTTGGGTTAAGGAGCTCAAAGCTGAGGTTGCAGCTAAAACTAACGGAGAGGTTCTCGGCGGATTCTTGAGAGCTCCCATTAGAATGGTTAACGATTTCGGAAACTTTATTTTCTATGCTCAGCATCTTGCTCAGGCAACTATGGAAATCTTCGGTTACTATCCGAAGAGCGTTAAGGCGGAAACTATGGGCTCTGTAACGAACGTCCTCGTTTCTTACGATAATTATAACGTAACTATGAACTACGTTAACGGAAACTACTACTATTTTGCAGCACTCTCCATGGAGAAAACTGTTCTTGCGAACAGAGTTGTTATGGATAAATCCATTTTCCGTGACGAGCTTGGCAATTTCTACAACTTGCTCAAAGGCGGCGAGCAGAAGCAGTCCTACCGTGAGTTTATGGCTCCTATGGCTCTTATCGATGCTATCCAGCGCTCATTGGCAAGCGGAAAAACCGAAGCAGTTAAGGAGATTGAGGAAATCTGATGGGAAAAATAATACTTTCCGCTTTTGCGGACGAATACAGTCCTGAATTAAATAAGCAGGTTGAGATGCTCAAAGAGCACGGCGTTCCTATGATAGAGCCGCGCTTTATCGACGGAAAGAATATTTCCGATTTTACCGAAGAGGAAGCAAAAGAGCTTCGCGCTGTTCTCGATAAAAACGGAATAGGTGTATCTTCAATCGGCTCACCTATCGGAAAAATCGAGCTTGACGAGGATTTTGAGGCTCATCTTGAAAAGGCAGAGAGAACCTTTAAGTGCGCCAACATTCTCGGTGTTAAGTACATCAGAATGTTCAGCTTCCGTTTGAAGGAAGGTGAGCGTCGCGAGGACGTGCGTGACGAGGTTTACAGACGGCTCGGCTTGCTTCTTGACCTTGCTGATAAATACGGTGTAACCCTTTGCCACGAAAACGAGGCTAAAATTTACGGTGAAACCGTTGAGTATACCCTTGAATTGCTCGAACATTTCGGCGGACGTCTTAGAGCCGTATTCGATATGGGTAACTTCGTTCTTGAAGGATGCCAGCCCTATCCGTACGGACTTGGTAAGCTCAAAAACTATATCGAGTATTTTCATATCAAGGACAGCCTTGCAGCAGGCGCGGTAGTTCCTCCCGGAGCGGGCGAAGCGCATATCGAAGAAATACTCAGAGATTATAAAGCCGAGTTTGACAGAGATTTTATAATCACCCTCGAGCCGCATCTTGAAACATTCTCGGGACTTAACAGCCTTGCAGGAAAGAGCTTTGAAAATCCCTACAAGTATGAAACTCCTGAGCTTGCGTTCCTTGATGCTCTAAAAAGAATTAAGGAAATTATTTCAAGAGTATAAGCGATACGTCTTGGAAAAGTTCCATCATGGTAAAAAACAAAGAAAAATCGGCATTTTTGCCGATTTTTCTTTTTCTCTGTATAAAAAACGGGCTCGCTTGAATAGGAGCTAAAATAAAAAAATATAATTTTGACCCTGATCTTATTAAGCTTGAAAAAAATATAAAGAGTGGCACTGTTAAACAATACCACTCTGTTTTTTTATTCGTTTATGCCGAAAGGAAACGGCACTTTGTTATTTTGAAATTTATCAATCAGCTTCAATCAAGCGTTTAGCTATTCCTGCCACCATGTCAGCCGTTCCCTCTACGCCAAGGGTAGAAGAGTTTACCGCAAGGTCATAGTTGTCGTATTTGCCCCATTTGTTTCCTGTGTAGAAATTATAGTATGAAGCGCGTCTTTTATCCGTTTTGTTAATAACGTCGATTATCTGCGAGGACTTTAATTCGGGGTGCCTTTGTGCAACCCTTGCCTGTCTGTGATCAAGGTCGCCGTAGATGAAAAGGCGAAGTATGTTCGGCTCATCGCGCAGAACGTAATCGGAGCATCTGCCGATCATAACACAGTTTCCTTTTTTTGCGAATTCGCGTATTGCCTCGGATTGAAGAATGAAAAGCTTATCGTTAAGCGGCATCTTGTAGCCGAAGCTTCCAACAGTTCCAAGTATGTTAGAGCCCATGGCCAAAGTATAAAGCAAGCTGTTTGCCGCGGATTCCTCTATGTTGTTTGCAAGATTCTCATTGAGATTTCCGTTTGCCGCCGCTTCTTTTATTATTTCCTTATCATAAAAGGGAATATTCAGAAGCTCCGCTATTCGTACGCCAATTTCTCTTCCGCCACTGCCGAATTGTCTTGCAATAGTAATTATAAGTTTTTTTGCCATTGTAATCTCCTTCCGTCGCCGATGGCGACCGCACAAATTTTAAATGAATTTTCGGTAATGCTTGGCATCGATTTGGAAAAAGGGTCCAAATCGCGAAAATTCGGAGCGTGAACAAATGATGCTTTAATTAGATGAAAGTTGTTTCACGCTAACCTCCTTGTGTTTCTTCTATCAATATTTTAGCATATTTTTGGAAATTTGTAAATACCTTTCTTATGTTTTTTATATATGCTTGTATTTTTGTCTTTTATATGCTAGAATAAATAAAAAACGAAAGGCCTGTTTTATGAAACTTGCTCTCTCTGAAAAAATAAGCATTATTGATAA
>JAZORS010000006.1:0-7254 GCA_045656725.1 Eubacteriales bacterium
CGGTCACTTGTTCCGTTTGGAAGAAAGAAAAACCATCGCACCTATAAAATGCGATGGTTTTTCTTTTTGACAGTTTACAAAACGGACAAATGGTGGTAAAATAGCTTTAAGCCATATTTTCGGGGAGCTTTTTTCCGCCAAGCAGGTGGAAATGAATGTGCTTAACGGATTGACATCCGTCCTCTCCGACGTTTGTGATTACTCTGTAACCGCCAGAAAGACCGAGCTCCTTTGCGATTTTCGGAATCGCCTTGAATATCTCGGAAACAATCCCTGCGTTTTCTTCTTTGATTTCATCAGCCGAGCTTATATGGATTTTCGGAACGATAAGGCAGTGAACAGGGGCTTGCGGTGCTATGTCAAGAAACGCAAATACAGAATCGTTTTCAAATACCTTTTTCGAAGGGATATCCCCCTTTATTATAGAACAAAAAATGCAGTCCATAAAAAATCTCCTTGTTTAGCAAAATCTGCTTTGCCTTATTATAACATAATTTATCCCAAGTTTCAACAGAAAAACAAAAAAAGGAGGAGCTTATGCCGTATAAAACTTGCAAATTGCCGGAGTATCCGTGCACTCGCGATATGTGGGACGTGCTTAAAGATGAGAGCCGACCTATTGTTATTTACGGAATGGGAAACGGTGCAGATAAGCTTATCTCACGCTTTGATTCTCTTGGCATTAAATTCGCTGATATATTTGCATCGGACGGCTTTGTCAGAGGGCACAGCTTTCACGGAATAAGAGTTAAATCCTTTTCGGAAATAAGGGAAACCTATCCCGAATTTGTTATCGCGCTTTCGTTTGCTTCCGCAAGGGACGAGGTCGTATCAATGCTTGAAGAGATTGACTCCGAATACGATATGTTTCTTCCCGATATGCCCGTGGCAGAAGAAAGCGTGTATTTTGATAAGGATTTTTATAACGGGAATTACGAAGAAATTTTAAAAGCATACGAGCTTTTTGAGGACGAGGAGTCAAAAAACTGCTTTGCCGCCATGATTTCTTATAAGCTTTCGGGAAAAATCAGATATCTACTCGATGCCTTTTCGGAAAGGGAAGACGTGTTTTCTATTATAAATTCGGGCGGTCGCATAGAAAACATGATAGATTGCGGCGCTTATAATGGTGATACGGCAAGAGAAGCAATAAAGTATATACCGTCGCTTAAAGAGATTATTGCCGTTGAGCCGGACGAAAAAACTTACCGTAAACTTGAAAAATATGCCGAAGGCGAGGAAAAAGTAAAAGTAAGACCGATAAACGGCGCTCTTTGGTCGGAGTCGACAGTAGGTAATTTTATGAGCTCCGGAAACCGCAATTCCTCGGTTGGCGCAACGTCATCCTATGAATACAAAAACAGGGAAGTGGATTTAATAACGCTTGACAGTATATGCGATTTTCGCGCGGACTACATCAAATATGACGTCGAGGGCGCGGAAACGGAAGCGCTTATCGGTTCTTCCCGTACTGTCGAAAGCTTTAAACCTACACTTTTGATTTCGGTTTACCACAAATCGCGCGATTTGTTTTCACTCCCGCTTTTTGTAAATGAAAAATGGGGTGGATATAAGCTGTATCTCAGAAGAAAAAGGTGTCTTCCCGCGTGGGAAATAGAGCTTATCGCTATTTCTTCCGCCGGTGCTTGAATTTTCGCCAATTATATGATAAAATTAGTTAGCCGTAAGGAAGTCAAACTAACAAGTCTTGCGGCTAAGCGAGGTGAAACTAAATGAAAAGACCTGAATTATTATCGCCTGCCGGTAATTTTGAAAAAATGAAGGCGGCAATTCTTTACGGCGCAGATGCGGTTTATCTTGCGCTCGACCGCTTCGGTATGCGCGCCGCCGCAGATAATTTCAGCGCTGACGAGCTTGGCGAAGCCGTGAAATATGCTCACGAGTGCGGTGTTAAGGTTTACGTTACGGTAAACACCATGCCTCGCGAGGATGAATATCAAGCATTAAAAAATTACCTTATAGATCTTGCGAAAATTTCTCCCGATGCGCTTATAATTGCGGACGTTGGCGTTCTTTCTCTTGCAAAAAAATATGCCCCAAACATTGAAATTCATATTTCAACACAGGCAAATGCAGTCAGCTCCGCCGCGTGCCGTACTTGGTATCAGCTTGGCGCGAAAAGGGTGGTTTTAGCGAGGGAATTGACTCTTGGTGAGATAATTGCAATCAGAAAAAACGTTCCCGCCGACCTTGAGCTTGAATGCTTTGTTCACGGCTCAATGTGCATATCGTACAGCGGAAGGTGTCTTTTGTCGGGGCACATGGTGGCAAGGGACGGAAACCGCGGAATGTGCGCCCAGCCGTGCAGATGGAATTACACGATTTCGGGTTATGAAATAAGGGAAGAAAAACGCCCCGAGCTTGCAATGCCAATAGAAGAGGTAAACGGGGAAACCTTTATTATGTCAAGCAAGGATACTTGCACTATTGAACATATCCCCGAGCTTATAGAGGCAGGGATAAATTCCTTTAAAATTGAAGGTAGAATGAAGTCTGCGTACTATACCGCAGTCGTCACGAATACTTATAAGATAGCTATCGATTCATATTTTTCCGGAGATTATAAGTACGACCCGCGCTGGAAAAGGGAGCTTGAATCCGTCAGCCATAGGGAATATAATACGGGGTATTATTTTTCCGACAGCAAAGAGGATAGTAACGTAACCGAAAATCCCGGTTATCTCAACGACAAGGCATATCTTGCGGTAGTCGTTGAAAATGACGGAAAAAGGATTAAGCTTGCCCAAAGAAACAAGCTCACCGAAGGACAGAGGGCAGAGCTTGTAACCCCCGGCAAAACAGGCGAGCCTTTTACAATCGGTGCGCTATATAATGAAGTCGGCGAAAGGATAGAATCAGCACCTCATCCATATATGATTTTTTACACGGATACCCCCATAAATGCAAAACCGGGAGATATTATCAGAGCAGAATTAACAACGTAAAGGAGTTTTAATTTGAAATTTCTTGAATTTTTAAAAGCGATATTTTTAGGTATCGTCGAGGGAATAACGGAATGGCTGCCTATAAGCTCAACGGGCCATATGATTTTGGTAGACGAGTTTCTCTCGCTGAACGTTTCCGAGGAATTTAAGGAAATGTTTTTCGTTGTAATACAGCTTGGCGCAATACTAGCCGTGCCCGTTCTGTTCTGGAAAAAGCTATACCCTTTCTCAAGGGGTAATACGAAAGAGGAAAGAAATAAAATTCTTTCGCTTTGGTGCAAGGTAATTGTGGGTGTTCTGCCGGCTGCGGTGCTTGGACTTATTTTAGACGATTTTTTTGACGAGCATTTTTATAATTTTCCAACCGTTGCGGTAGCGCTTATTGTCTACGGTATAGCGTTTATCGTGATCGAGCGCTTTAAGAAGGGCAAAAATTACCGCGTTGAGAGTGTTTACGATCTCAGTTACAAGGACGCTTTGATTATCGGCGCGTATCAGGTCTTATCGCTTATACCCGGTACGTCACGCTCCGGCTCAACGATACTCGGCGGTATGCTTTCCGGCGTATCAAGATCCGCCTCAGCAGAATTTTCGTTCTTTATGGCGATTCCCGTTATGCTTGGCGCATCATTCTTGAAAATTGTTAAATTCGTTCTTGGGGGCGCTGTCATATCAACCCTTGAAATATGGCTTTTAGTCGTTGGAATTGTCGTTTCATTCCTTGTATCGCTTTTGGCCATTGATTTTCTTATGAAATTCGTTAAGCGCCACAGCTTTGCTCCGTTTGGAATATACAGAATAGTTCTCGGCGCTGTGCTTTTGGGATACTTTGTCATCAGATATATATAAAAATTAAGTTACCGCGAAAAAGCATAAAAAACGGAGTTTTTCAACCCTAATCTAATTAACTTAATACAAAGAAAGAGGCACTATTTTTAGAAATAATGCCTCTTGTTTTTTATTCGGTTGCGCCCAAAGGAAGCAGCCAATTTGTTAATAGATTATCTGTCCTCTCTGTAATAATTCGTGCCCAAAGCTTCGGGCGGCTGATTTTCCTTTTTGTTTCGCATGCTCGTAAAGACAAGCACTGCGATAGTAACAAGATAGGGAAGCATTTTGAATATCTCCTTGTCGGCAAGGGAAATGCCGGGGATATATTCTGCCGCAACGTAAAACATTCCGAAAAGCATAGAGCAGAAAATTCCGAATACGGGTTTCCACGTTGTGAAAATAACGAGAGCAACGCAAAGCCAACCGATTGCGTCTATAATGTATTCCCAGTTTCCGTTGAGGTAATCCATTATGAACACAAGACCGCCAAGACTTGCGACAGCGCAACCGATACAGGTTGCAAAATATCTGTATTTAGTTACGTTGATTCCCGCCGCGTCAGCTGTTGCGGGGTTTTCGCCGACTGCTCTTAAATTAAGGCCTACTCTCGTTTTCTTAATGACGTACGAGGTAACGATGGCAACGGCTATGGAAAGATAAATCATAATTCCGTAAGAGAAGAAGAGCTTTCCGAATCCGCCGAGGGCTTCGGCAATGGGGAGGTGCATATTAAAGAATTTTGCGCCTGCGGTAAACTTATAGCCGTCAATTCCGGAAATAATAAAGTCCGAAATACCGACACCGAGAGTCGTCATTGCAAGACCTGTTACGTTCTGGTTAGCGTGAAGCGTAACGGTGAGGAACGAAAAGATCAGTCCCATAAGCGCTCCGCCTATAAGAGTTGCGATAACGGGAATAAGTATAGCCAAAGGATAAATCATATTGGCTCTGCCGCCGGCAAGGTCGAAATACATGGCTTCCGCCGCGCAGCCAAACGCAGTTCCGACACACATAACACCGGGAAGTCCGAGATTAAGATGTCCTGATTTTTCGGTTATAGTTTCACCGGTTGAGCCGAAAAGAAGAACCATACCGAATTTAATAGCGCTTACAAGAAAGGCAACAAACATCATTATTTATTTACCTCCTTGCTTTTTTTAGAAAAAATCTTTTTAAAGAAATCTGTGACGTCTTTTCTGAAATTAAGCTTGTAGTTAATAAAGAATTCGCATCCAATAATGAAGAGAAGAACGACACCGATAAATATATCTGCCATTGAAGCATCAAGTCGGTATATATCGCCCATATAGCTCGTTCCTCTTTGAAGGAATACAACGAGGAATGAGGTCAGTATCATATAAATCGGATTGAATTTAGCAAGCCAGGAAACGAGAATTGCCGTAAAACCTCTGCCGCCCGTAATAGTTGTTGTAACCGAGCCGCTTCCGTTTGCTGAAAGAAGAAAACCGATAAGTCCGCAAATCGCGCCCGAAATAATCATGGTTCTGATTATAACCTTGGAAACATTGATTCCTATATATTTCGCGGTTTTTTCGCTTTCTCCTACAACGGATATTTCATAGCCCTGCTTGCTGAAACGAAGATAAACGTACATCAAAGCGCAAATAGCAGCTACAATAAGTATATTAAGGAAGTAATAACCGCCGAAAATGTAGGGGATGGTAAACTCTTTCATCGGCTCAAGGTTTCCTTGGCTGTTACCGAACATTTTAAGGAAGTATGTTACAAGCTGAATCGCTATATAGTTCATCATAAGGGTGAAAAGCGTTTCGTTAGTGTTCCACTTCGATTTAAAAAACGCAGGAATCAATCCCCATACCGCGCCTGCAAGTATACTTGAAAGAAGCATCAGGATAATTAGGAGAGGGAGGGGAAGACTGTCACCCACGAAATACATAAGCGCGGCAGTAACGAGAGTGCCTATGATAATCTGTCCTTCTCCGCCGCAGTTCCAGAATTTCATCTTGAATGCGGGCGTTAAGGCGAGCGCGACACCGAGCAGAATTGCCGTGTCGCTGAAAAGAATCCAAGTGCGCAGAGAATTTCCGAAAACGCCTTCAAACATAGCGCTTATCAGCGTAAAAGGATTCTCCTTGGCAAGAATGACTATCAGAACAGACATTACGATAAAAGCGGTGATGATTGCGCCGGCTCTTATTCCGAGAGAGGCTTTCCAACCGATAGAAGCCCGCTTTGTTATATGAAAAAGCGGTTCTTTTTTCGAGAGGGCGGGAGTGTTTTCAGCTGAAGCTTCTGTTTTTACTTTTTTACTCATTTTCCGCTCCTTTCTTGGACGTCTTAGTCATAAGAAGTCCGATTTCTTCTTTCGTGGTTGTTCTAGCATCAACAATGCCGGTTACGTGGCCTGATGCAATAACCATAATTCTGTCGCAAAGATCAATCAAAACGTCAAGGTCCTCACCGACGAATATGACCGCAACGCCCATTTCCTTCTGCTTGTTAAGAAGATTGTATATGCTGTATGAAGCATTGACGTCAAGGCCTCTTACGGGATACGCCGCCATAAATACGGAAGGAGCTGCCGCAATTTCACGTCCTACAAGAACCTTCTGTATATTACCGCCCGAAAGCTTTCTTACGGGGGTGAATTCGTCAGGGGTGACAATGTTAAGAGATTGTATGAGCTCCGTGGCAAGGGAGTGAGGGCTGTTTCTGTCAAGGAAGAATGATTTTCCGCGCTTATAGCTGCGGTGCATCATATTATCAACGATATCCATGTTTCCGACAAGTCCCATGCCGAGTCGGTCCTCAGGAACAAAGGAAAGACGAACGCCAAGCTCCGTGATTTGAAGCGGGGTTTTATCCCTGAGATTTTCGGGATTTCCGCTTTCGGGATCAAAATAAGTGATATTTCCGGAATCAACGTGGTAAAGTCCCGCGATTGCTTCGAGAAGCTCACGCTGGCCGGAACCCGCAATACCGGCTATTCCGAGTATCTCTCCGGAGCGTGCGGTAAATGAAACGTCGTCAAGAACCTGTATGCCCTCGGAGTTTTTACTGCATATATTTTCAACGACCAGTCGGTCCGATGTGTTTTTCGGCTCTGTCCGTTTTATATTCAAATCTACTTTTTCGCCCATCATCATCTCGGTTAATTCTTTTTCATTTGTATTAGCCGTTTCGACAGTGGCGATATGCTCTCCCTTGCGCATTACCGCAACGCGGTCGGAAAGCGAGAGAACCTCATTCATTTTATGAGTGATAATTATTATGGATTTTCCGTCGTCGCGCATACGGCGGAGAATTGCAAAAAGCTTTTTTATTTCCTGCGGTGTCAGAACAGCGGTGGGCTCGTCAAGAATCAGTATGTCCGCGCCTCTGTAAAGCACCTTGATTATTTCAACGGTCTGTTTTTCGGAAACAGACATTTCGTGAGTTCTTTTCTTGGGATTTAATTGGAAACCGTACTTTTCTA
>JAZORS010000007.1:0-7346 GCA_045656725.1 Eubacteriales bacterium
ACTCATAACGCCGATAACATAAGGAAGTGCTGCAGGATAGGATACCTTTACGATATCACACTCTTTACAAGAAAGATTGTTACAAGCACCATCGTTACCTGCGGCTGCAACGAGAACACAGGTGTTGTATGCATTTTCAAGTGCTTCTTCAACTGCAATAGAGATATTCGAGCCGCCAAAGGACATATTGATAACGGATGCGCCGTTCATATATGCGTACTGAATAGCTTCTGCAATGTCAGAGTTGTTGAAGTAGCCAGAGGAGTTACCGGCCTTCAAAACCATTACCTTACAGTTATAAGCGACACCGATACCGCCTTCTTTGTTGTTCTCTGCAGCGATAATACCTGCAACGTGAGTACCGTGACCGTTATCGTCCATGGGATCTTTGTCATTGCCAACGCAGTCCCAGCCGTAAACGTCGTCAACATATCCGTTGCCGTCGTCGTCTCTTTTGTTATTGGGAATCTCGGCAGGGTTTACCCAAATATTGTTACGAAGGTCAAGGTGGTTGTAGTCTACACCGGTATCAATTACAGCGATAATAACATCCGAGCTTCCGCCGGGTGCTTTACCGTTCTGAGTCCAACCATAAGGAATATTAGAAAGACCGAGGTTTACCTGATCGCCATATTTGGGATTTCCCTCGGCATCTTCCTTGGGACCGGTCGTACCCATTATGTAATCATAGTCAACCTTATCAAAGCATCCAAGTTCACGAAGATAGGAAACAGTTTCTACGGTGTCAGCACCTGCCGCAATCTCAACTGTGTACCAAGTCGAGCCGCTATAAAGGGCGGTTGCCGATACGAGATTCAACTGCGAGAGAACATTGTCGTTCATCTCGCCATCGTACTTAACGAGAGCTACACCTTCATTGTACGTGCCTTTTTCGGGAATAGCTTCGTTTTTGTTCGATGCCGAAAGCTGTTCGGCATTTACGTTTTCCGTGCTTCCAGTGCCCGAAACCACATTATCGACAACGCTACTGTTTGTTTTGTTGTCTACGATAGTGTTTGCAACCTCTCCCACGCTCTGCGCACAGGAGCTGAGAAGCATACAGATGACCATCAGAAGTGAAAAAAGTTTTACTGTTTTTTTCATGGTAAAGTCCTCCAATAAATTTTTCAGAAACAAAAAGTGCGACAACCGGAGCTGTCGCACAAAAAACACAAACTCCGATAGTCGCCAAACTATTCTAATATGAGGTATGTTTATGTACCCGTATAGATGGAATTTGCATTTTTATCAAATTCAGGGGCGAAAGCACAAAAAGGGCATAATATCCCCATACAAGCATTTTTCGCATTTTTTATTTTTCAATAATAGTTTGGCACATATATTTTACCACACTTTGCTATAAAAGTAAATACTTTTAAATGAAAAAGAGTCGATAACAAATTTGATCCTGTTATCGACTCTCGACTTTAATATTGAGTAACAATAAAACTATTACACCGCAATGCAAAAACTGTATTTACATACACATTTTTGGCTATCTGAAATACGGCTTGCGCGTTCAAAGCTCAAAATTAGTAGTAAAAAATTAATGCAGATGCTGTGTCTTCTGCAAAAAAGACCTCGCTTGGATAGGGTGCTGTCCTTAGCGGATAAATTACTCTTATCGCATTTGACTAGTCAAACGCATTATGGGCTAAGCCCATCCCCTTATACAAGAGAAAAGAGAGAACAAAACGGTTTCATCCGTAATCTCCTCTCTTTTTCTGTTAGTGATGTTTTTGCTATCGCAAAAGTGATGTTATTCGCTCCGCTCATAATGATGTTGCTCGCCAATGCTCGCAATGATGTGCTGTTTGCCCACTACGCCGTCAGGCGAAACATCATTCACGCAGTGAACATCATTGCCGCAGGCAACATCATTTGCCCGCAAGAGCAAACATCGTTTAGCGTGAATGCTTCGTGTTAAGAGCATCACGCTATTTCGGGCGAGGTTTTTTCATTATTTATTATTACAGGAGCACAAGGCAAGCTAAAACGGCTGAAATTGTGCCTGAGGTCAAGTTTACAGCATCGTTATCAAAAAACGGTATGCCGGATATTTTTTCGGTTTTTTCACAGCAATGCTCTTCTCTTTCAGTTATTTTTCCGCAAACGATACATTTGTACTTTACTTGAATAAGCGAGCCGAGCATACTGTCGACAAGGACTCCGAAAAACGCAGCCAGCACGCAAACAAACAACGAAAGTAAGTCGACAAGGGAAAATGCGTAAGCCAGAAGAGGAATTACAAACGAAACAGCAAGCGCCGAAATAGTTCCGACCAAAGACACACCGCCGCTGATTCCCTTCTCGCACCTTTTAAACTTAACTATATCAAAGGTAGACTTTGAAAATACACCGAAGCCCGATGCCGCCGTGTCAGCAAACGCTTCAGAAAGCGACGCAACATACGCGGCAATAAAGATTTTATTTTGAGTTATGGCAAACAATATAGCTGAAATCATCGGAACTAGTCCGTTTGCTATTACCTGCATTGCATCACGGCAATCACCTTTTTTGGAAATGCCGTCATCTTTTGCTTTACGGTCTTTGATTTTATCTATTATTACGCTTCCCGCAAGGAAAGTTAAAAGCAAGATAAATCCGTAATTTCCAAGCGCAAGCGTTACTGCGACGTCTAGAATAACGGCAAATGCCGTTCCCACCCTTGTGAGCGCCTTTTTTTGAAGAACGAGCGCAATTATAAAGGGAGTCAGCATAATAGGAACGATATAAGAAAGATAGGCATCGAAATTCATCATCATATAGACGAAAAACGACACACCGAGAGTTACGACGATATTATCGAGCCCCCACTCCGATATCATTTCAAGCGATGCCGAAAGCACGGCAACGAGAACGCACTGCCATACGCTGATGCCCATATCAAAAACAGCATTAAAGACGAGCGGAATCAGAAAAGATATTATCAAATTTGCTAAAAACCCAACGAGGGTTTTTTCGCGATATATTTTGGGGTTGTGTTTTTTTATAATCTGTCCAAAAAGGCCTGCAAAACCGTCACCGAAGGAGGTTGCGAACACACCGATTCCAAAAGAAATTATAAGTCCGTCGATAAAGAGAGATAAAGCCGCCATAACAGACATCGCGACCCCGTAATAAACAGTGCCGGGCGCGTTATCCGAATCCGATGATATCATTGGGGTGAGCTGTGTGAAATATAGGATTGCAAGGAGTGCAGTAAAAATCAGCGCAACGGCAAGAAAATGAACTGACGTGCCAAAATAATGATATAAAATCACCCATTCAAATCCAACGAGAATATGTACGGCTTTGCGCGTGTATTTCTTATCAAGTCCAAGCTTATACAAAACAAGCGAAACCAGAAGGCACGCCATTCCGTACAAAAGCGAAAACAAATAACCCTTAACTATCATAAAGCTCCTAGCCGTAAGAGAGTCGAACTCATAAGGTTTTAAAAGATAGATTTCTCCCTATAGATCACCGAATTTCCCTTAAATATAATCTATGTGTTGTTAATTTTTGAGAAGCCAAAAATTAACTTGTTACCTCACGGCACCACACCGAAAATCAAGGATTTTCGCACATTCCTTGAAATATACCTCGTTCGTACTTGCTTGCAAGCAGACAGACACGAACTTCGTATATTATCCGTATATTCCTCGAAAAATTCAGCTCGACTATGAAAAAATCTATTCTTTTAAAACTGCTTCGCATCTTACGGCAAATAAATTTTTGATGGATTTTGTTGCGCCGAGGCGCAGTTAAGTACGACTTTACAAGTCGCGGCGTGACGAAAGACACTAAAAGTTGTTGCCGCAAGACTTGTTAGTTCGACTCCCTTACGGCTAGGCATAAACAAACAAAAAACGAGGTAGATATTGCAAAATTACGCAACGTCTATCTCGTTTTTATCTGTATTTCTTGCTTTTTAATGATACAGCCCCTTACGATTTAAAAATCAAGTTGGGGGATTTTTTATGTAATTTTCATAAAATCCGTTGACTTTTTGTTTTTTATGTGTTAGAATACGATGTCGGAAATAAATAAAATATTTTAGAATTAAATTCTAAACGGAGTACTATGATTATCTCATTGATAAAAAAACGTTACAGTCGTCTGACGGCTACGGAAAAACGTATAGCCGATTTTATTTTACAAGCGCCGAAATCCGTTCTGCATATGACCGCAAAGGAGCTTTCGGGCGCATCCGGAGCAGCGCCGTCTGCCGTTATCCGTCTTTGCGGCTCTCTTGGTCTTGACGGATTTTCCGAAATGAAGATTTTGCTTGCTCAGGAGCTCGGAAAGGAAAGTTCGCCGACTGCGCTTCCTGCATTTAAAAGAGACGACGATACCGAAACTGTTTTTCGTAAGGTCTTTCAGTCAAGCATCAACACCCTCTCAGACACACTCGGAATGATGGATTTTGAAAAAATAGACGCTATCGCAAAAAAGATGCATAGCGCGCGACGTATATTTTTCTTCGGTGTCGGTACGTCGTCTATCATTGTAAACGATGCTCAATACCGTTTTCTTCAGCTTGGTATTTCCGCCTTTGCTTGTACCGATTTGCTTTTTATGAACGTTGCCGCCGCAAATCTTTCCGAGGGCGACCTTGCCGTCGGAATTTCACATAGCGGTCGTACGCAGGCAACCGTTGACGCAATGCGCATCGCAAAGAAAATGGGGGCAACCACGCTTGCGATTACGTCTTTTTCTGACAGCGCGCTTTATCGCGAATGTGACTACGCCGTTTCCGTATTTTCGGATGATGACAATTACCCCGCGGAAGCGGTTTCGGCGCGAGTAGCGCACGCGTCAATAATCGATGCTTTTATGATGACGCTTGCCACGATGAATTATGATAGCTTCGTCAGTCACACCGAGGCAAGAAATGAAATACTTAAAAAAATCAGATATCAGATAGACTAGGAGAATAAAATGAACACGCTTTTACCAACGCTTTACCAAATGATATTTCTTTTCGCTTTTATTTGCCTTGGTTTTGTTTTAACCAAGCTGAAATTTCTGCCGGAAAATGCCGCTTCGATTCTTTCAAAGCTCGAAAATATGATTTTCATTCCCGCGCTCATTATGGGAACGTTTATCAAAAACTTCACGCTTGAAAGCTTTTCGAGCGCATGGAAAATTCTCTTGTTCAGCTTCATTCTCGAGCTTGTTATAATTCCTGTCGTGATTCTTGTTTCAAGAGCTTGCGCAAAGGATAAGTATACGAGAAACGTCTATACCTACGGTCTTGCCTTTTCCAATTTCAGCTTTATGGGCAATGCCATCGTTGCAGCTCTTTTCCCATCGATTTTTACCGAATATATACTCTTCACTATTCCGCTTTGGAGTATTATTTATCTTTGGGGCGTGCCTTCGCTTCTGCTCGCAGAGGAGGGGCAGGGTAAGCGTTCGTTGGGTTCTCGCTTGAAGCCTTTTCTTAACCCAATGATAATTTGTACGTTTATCGGTATGATTATCGGTATCACGGGCATTGGCACTCTTGACCTTTCAGCTGTTCCGTTTTTGAACGGTATCAGGGGAAGCATTCTTTCCGCTATTGATTCAGCGGGAAGCTGTATGTCGCCTGTTGCTATGCTTTTGACCGGAATTACGCTCGGAAGCATTGACCTTAAAAAAACGCTCGAAAGAAAGAGCATTTATGCCGTTTCGCTGATTCGTCTTTTGCCTATTCCGCTTGCCGCTATTGCCGTTTTTATGCTGTTCCCGAACGCATCGGAGCTTTTAATCGTCTGCACGGTTTGCTCGTTGGCAATGCCGCTTGGGCTTGGAACTATCGTTATTCCCAGCGCGTACGGAAAGGACACCTCGACAGCAGCTGGTATGACGCTTATCTCACACCTGTTTTCGGTAATAACGATCCCTGTCGTGTTTATGCTTATGGATATTTTGCTGTTATAAAAACTTTAAATCAAGAAAAAAGACGGAAAACGATGTTTTCCGTCTTTTTTCTTCTTTTAAATTTCTTGGGTGTCGATTTTTATAATGCTTTCGCCGTCAAGGGTGTAGCCTGTAACGGCCTTTGAATTAATTGCGCTGGAAATCAAGCGAAGGGCCGCGTTTTTCTCAATGCCCGTGCGCTCGGCGAGCTCTTCTACATTGTAAATCCCCTCTTCGATAGCGGAAAAGAGAATTAGCGTTGCCTTTGCTGATACCGAGCTCTTATAATATATAGGAACACAGTATGAGCAAAAAATACAAAGGAGCGCGCATATCACAGCAGGCGTATAATTTCCCGACAAAGCAAGAAGAACAGCGCCCGCAGCCGACATTAAAGATACGCATGCCGCACAGATGGCAAGTATAAAAGATAGCTTTTTTCGTCTTTCAAAAGCAAACATATCAGTTGTCCCAGTTCGTGAATACGGCGGTAACGTCGTCGTCCTCGTTGAACTTATCAAGCATTTTCTCCATGTTTTCAACGTCCTCGGGATTTTCAAGGGTAACGTATGTGGAGGGAACTTTTGCAAGGTCTGCGGTGTCTATTTTGTAGCCGAGAGCTATAATTGCATCGCGCACGGAATCGAGGTCCTCGCTCGCGGTGTAAATCGAGTATTCGCCCTCGTCACACTTTATGTCCTCTGCGCCGCATTCAAGCGCGTCCTCCATAATTTTGTCCTCGCTGATTTCCTCGTCCTCGTCGATTATGGTGATAACGCCCTTTTCTTCAAAGAGGTAAGCAACACAACCGTTCTGACCGAGATTTCCGCCGTACTTGTTAAACCAAGCGCGTACGTTTCCTGCGGTGCGGTTTCTGTTATCGGTCGAGGTTTCAACAATGATAGCAACGCCCGAAGGGCCGTAGCCCTCGTAGATGATTTCCTCGTAGTTTATATCGTTGTTCTCGGAAAACTTCTTGATAGTACGCTGAATGTTATCGTTAGGCACGTTGTTTGCCTTTGCCTTTGCGATAAGGTCGCGAAGCTTGTTGTTATTGTTGGGGTCGGGTCCTCCCGCCTTGATAGCAACAGCCATTTCCTTACCTATCTTGGTAAAGATCTTCGCCTTTGCGGCATCGGATTTTTCCTTTTTGTGTTTAATGTTGTTCCATTTTGAATGTCCTGACATCTGTTGGTTTCTCCTGAATATATCTCGTATTTTGTAAACAATTGTTGTTAATTCGTTGCTATTTGGAACAACAAATCATATTTTTTCGGGCGTCTGCAAGCAGATAAGACCGAGCGCGGTTTTAAGAACCTGACGCGTTGCGGACGTAAGAGCAAGACGGCTGGATCTGAGCTTCTCATCCTCGCAGGCTGCTATCTTGCAGTCATGATAGAATCTGTTGAACGCTGCGGCAAGATCGAGAATATATCTCGTTACAACACTCGGCTCAT
>JAZORS010000008.1:0-5668 GCA_045656725.1 Eubacteriales bacterium
CCGAACTAATAAGTCTTTCATCGGCAAATTTCAGCGTCTTTCGTCGCACCGCGCCTTGTAAAGTTATACTTTACTGCGACTCGTTACGACAAAATCCATCAAAAATTTGTTCGATGGAAGATGCGAAGCAGTTTTGAAATAATAGATTTTTCGATATTCGAGCTAAATTTTTTGAGAAATATACGATATTTAAGAAAAATTCAGTGAAGAAGATGGGATAATCTATATTTCGAAACCTCATGAGTTCGGCTCCCTTCGGCTATAAAAAAGAGTTAATGTTTTTGCATTAACTCTTTTTATTTACCTTGTTTGCTATATTTCCGATTAACTTTTTAATTTGCGTTTTATGTTTGCATAGCTTTTCAGTGCAATTACGGCAGGTGATAAATGCATTCATTTCTTCTGAAAAACGCTCGGGATGTCTTATATATGTAATTTCCCATCTGAGAAGCAGGAGCAACGAAAGTGCGAGTAAGCTCCACGTATATCGCCCGGGCACAAAAACAAGTGGGGTAAACATCATGGCAAAATCCCAGTTATAAATCCGGCAGCTCGTGCAACATCTGTTTTTCATAAACCAAGTCTGAAACGGGCAGAAAAACAAAATGCAAACCATATCGCAAACACCGAAGAAAAGGCTGATAAGGATAAGAATTCCCTTGTCAATTATATGCGTGAAAAAAAGAATGCCGATAATACCGTTAAGTAATAGCCAAACAGCCACTACTGAAAAGGTGCGCCAAGGTGATTGCAATACCGGCTTTTCTTTTTCCGTTGGAATAAAGTTTCTCGAAAACTGTTTTTGACAGCCCGGACTTTCGAGCTTCGATGGAAAGAACCTCAATCCCATCTCAACTGCGTAAATGATCCAGACAATCCCAAGAATCCACGGTAAGCTTTCATAATTGTCAAACAGGTCATCTGTGTTTTTTATTCTATTGATTATATACAAAATACAAGCCGCAAAAAACAAAGCGAGTCGACTGCCGAGCTTTATAAAATGTAATAAAGATATTTTAGAAATAGTAATTTTCTTCACAAAAAATCCCTTTTAACACCATTTTTGCGGCAGAATAATTCCCTGTTCTGCCGCAAAAACGTTGTTTTTCAGTTTTATTATTTTACAAATTCTCTATATATTGCTTTAAGTCCGGGAATATAGTCGTTAGCATCAACGCCGACTATGATATTAAGCTCCGATGAGCCCTGATCAATCATACGAACGTTGACACCCGCATTAGCAAGTGCGCTGAATATTCTCGCAGCGGTTCCCTTTGCTTTTACCATACCGCGTCCAACAATCGCAATAAGCGCGAGATTTTCTTCAACGAAAATGTTTTCGGGGTTTACAGCCTTACAAATTCCGGCAAGAACGTCACCGCGCTTTTCGCGAAGCTCATTCGTAGCAACTACAACACTCATAGTGTCGATACCTGACGGAAAATGCTCAAAAGAAACACCGTTTTCTTCAAGAACCTGAAGAACACGTCTACCAAATCCAAGCTCTGCGTTCATCATATCCTTTTCAACAGTAATCGTTGAAAATCCGGTTTTTCCTGCGATTCCGGTGATAACGTCCTCGCTTATATCGTCGGTCTGCGAAACAATAAACGTTCCCTTATCCTCGGGGTGGTTGGTATTTCTTATGTTTATCGGAATTTTCGAATATCTTACAGGGAAAATAGAGTCCTCGTGGAGAACGGTAGCACCCATATAAGAAAGCTCGCGAAGCTCTTTGTAGGTTATCTTTTCGATAGGTTTGGGATTACTGATACATCTCGGGTCAGCCATCAAGAAGCCCGAAACGTCAGTCCAGTTCTCATAAAGAGTTGCGCTTGCCGCTCTTGCAACGATAGATCCTGTTATATCAGAACCGCCGCGAGAGAATGTCTTGATAGTTCCGTTGGGCATTGAGCCATAGAAGCCGGGTATAACGGCATATTTGTGTCTTGAAAGCTTATCGCGAAGAACGTCGTTTGTTCTTTCCGAATCAAAGCTACCGTCTTCCTTGAAGAATATAACCTTTTTTGCATCTATGAAATCAAAATCAAGATACTTTGCAAGTATCATGGCATTAAGATATTCACCGCGTGAAGCTATGTAATCTCTACCGGAGTTATGCATAAGCGAAAGGCGGATTTTTTCATAAGCTTCGGTCAAGTCAAGATCAAGCCCGAGCTCGTTAATTATATTATTATACCTTGAAACAATTTCATTAAATACCTCGGTTATATCCTCTTCCGCAACCGTAAGCTCATAGCACTTATAAAGAAGGTCGGTTACCTTAGTATCCGCACTGTTTCTTTTACCGGGAGCAGATGCAACGACGTAGCGTCTTTCCGGCTCTGCCTTAACAATATTTCCAACTAAACGGAAGTGACTTGCATCAGCAAGCGAGCTTCCGCCAAACTTTAAAACCTTCAAACCCATAATTTTCTCCAATCTATTCCGCTTTTTGCGAAAAAATAAAAACAATAGTATTAGTATATTCCATTTAACTGAAAAAGTCAAGTTTTTCCTTTAAATTATCGAGCTTTTTCAGTTCCTGTCATCTTTTCCTGTTTAACCTTTTTATCAATAACATGCCTTGATGCAAGCTCTTTATGCACATCCTCGACAGTTATACCGGCCTCAACCATAAGCACCATAAGGTGATATGCAAGGTCTGCTATCTCATAAACTGTTTCTGCCTTATCATTTGCCTTTGCGGCAATAATAACCTCGGTAGATTCCTCACCGACTTTTTTAAGAATCTTATCTAGCCCCTTCTCGAAAAGATAGGTAGTATAAGAGCACTCGGGAAGCTCTCGCTTTCTGTTAAGGAGCAGAGAGTAAAGCCCGTCAAGTGAAAATTCAGAGAGCTCATCGCTTTCAAAAAGGGGATTTGTGAAGCACGAATCTGTGCCCGTATGGCAAGCCGGACCATCCTTTTCAACAGTAATAACGAGTGCGTCATAGTCACAATCAGCTTTAATAGATACTATGTGCTGATAATTTCCGCTGGTTTCACCTTTAAGCCACAGTGATTTCCTAGAACGGCTGTAAAAACAGGTGAGACCTTTTTCAATAGATATTTCAAGACTCTCCTTGTTCATGTAAGCTACGGTAAGAACTTTTTTGGTTATTGAGTCTACAACAACCGCGGGAATGAGTCCGTCCTTATCAAATTTTAATTTTTCAATATTCAAGTTAAGCATATCAAATCCTCACAATTATGCCCTCTTTGGAAAGCGCATATTTTAAATCCTTTATGTCAATTTCACCAAAATGGAACACCGAAGCCGCAAGACCCGCGTCAATCGTCGGAACAGCTTTGAAAAGATTGATAAAATCCTTGATTGAGCCGGCGCCGCCCGATGCAATAACGGGAACGTTTACCAAGGAACACACCTTTCCAAGAAGCTCCGTGTCAAAACCGCCTTTTACTCCGTCAGTATCAATAGAATTAACAACGACTTCTCCCGCGCCAAGCTCAACACAGTGCTTTATCCAGCTAAGCGCCTCAATTCCCGTATCTTCCCTGCCGCCCTTTGCAAAAACCCGAAATTCGCCGTTTTCGCGTTTTACGTCAACCGAAAGAACAACGCATTGATTTCCGTATAATTTTGCGGCATCCGAAATAAGCTTCGGATTTCTGATAGCGCCCGAATTCACGCTGACCTTATCTGCTCCGCATTTTAAAACTCGGTCAAAATCCGATACGGCATTTATACCGCCTCCTACAGTGAGAGGAATAAAAATTTGCCGTGATACCTCTTTGAGTATGTCTGTAAAAAGTGCTCTACCCTCAAAAGATGCGGTTATATCGTAAAAAACCAGCTCGTCTGCTCCCGATTCGGAATAATATTTTGCAAGAGTCACAGGAGAAGAAACATCTTTAAGTCCAAGAAAATTTTTACCCTTTACAACTCGGCCGTCCTTAACGTCAAGGCACGGAATAATTCTTTTAGTTATCATTTTGCAACCTCGATGGCTTCTGTTAAATCAATAGCACCTGTGTAATAAGCTTTCCCGATTATGGCACCGGAAACGTTCATATTACGGAGCGCTATAATATCGTCTTGTGTGCTGACACCGCCAGATGCGATTATATCAAGCGAATATTTGGATACAAGCTCCCGATACATAACAAGATTTGTGCCGTTCATTACACCGTCCTTTGATATGTCGGTGCAGATAAGAGTCTTTACGCCCAGATTTTGCATTTTTTCTGCAAACTCATCAAGGGTATATACTGATTTTTCAAGCCATCCTTTAATAGCGACGTATCCATCCTTGATGTCTGCGCCTACGGCAATTTTCTTTCCAAAATCCCCGATTGCGCGCGAAAGCAGTTCATCATCGGTGACTGCGGCAGTGCCGAGAATTACACGGGAAACACCGATATCGAAATATTTTTTAATTGTTTCATAAGAACGTATTCCACCGCCGATTTCAACGAAAAGCGAGGTGTTTTTAACTATTTCTTCAACTACGTCGATATTAGGCGTTGTTCCCTCTTTTGCACCTTCAAGATCCACAATATGTATGTACTTTGCACCCGCGCGCTCGAAATCAAGAGCAACGGATACAGGATTTTCGCTATATACGGTCAAATTATTATAGTCGCCCTTTAAGAGCCGCACAGCTTTTTTTTTGTACAAATCAATAGCAGGTAATATATTCATAAGGTTTCTATTTATCCTTTACCATTCAACGAATGCCTTTAAAATTGCGAGTCCCACAGCCCCGCTTTTTTCGGGATGAAACTGCGTTCCGACAACGTTACCGCATGCAACGGCAGCGGTTATATCTTTACCATATTCCGCGCTCGCCAAAAGATTTTCTTCTTTACAGACAGCATGATAAGAATGGACGAAATAAACGTAATCACCATCGTTAACATATTTAAAAATCGGGTGATTTTTCTTAATGTTAAGCTTATTCCAACCAATATGCGGAATTTTTAATTCATCGGAAATATAACCGAGAAGCGGAGCAACCTCACCGGGTATAAGAGAAAGTCCTTGGTGCGTTCCGTATTCATAGCTTACATCGAAAAGCATCTGCATTCCAAGGCAAATTCCAAGCATTTTCTTCCCTGCTTTGACTTCGTCCAGTATAACGTTATCAAGCCCGGAGGAAGCAAGCTTCGCTCTTGTATCTTCAAATGCGCCAACACCGGGAAGGATAATCTTATCCGCTTTTTTAATTATTTCCGGATCAGCCGTAAGCACCGAATCTGCCCCGACTGCCTTCAAGGAGGAGGCAAGCGAAAAAAGATTACCTACTCCGTAATCGATAACGGATATCATCAGAGAACTCCTTTTGTCGAAGGAACTTCGGATGGAAACTTTGAGTCTATCTCAGTTGCCATTGAAAGAGCTCGACCGAGCGCCTTGAATGTGCCCTCGATTATATGGTGAGAATTAGTTCCCGCAAACTGCCTTATGTGAAGCGTGATTTTTGCCTCTCTGACAAGTGCCTTCATAAACTCCTCGCAAAGCTCTGTGTCAAAATCGCCAACCTTATATGAGGGTATATCAAGCTCATAAGCGAGATAATCTCTGGCTGAAATATCAACGGCAACGAGAATATGCGCCTCGTCCATAGGAAGCGTTATGCTACCGTATCTTTTAATGCCCATCTTTTCGCCAAGCGCCTCGAAAATCGCTTTTCCAAGACAGAT
>JAZORS010000009.1:0-8570 GCA_045656725.1 Eubacteriales bacterium
ATTTTATTTAATTCCTCGTTGATTCTGAGAAGCTCCTCTTTGGTGAACTTTTTACCCATAGTTTCAACAAGACCTGCCAGGCGCAAAAAGCTGAACGAGCCAAGCATTTTAAATAGCCCCTCGTTTAATTCAAAGCCGCCGGATTTGTTTGCATCAAGCCCGGACAAATGAAGTTCAAATAAGATTCTGCCTTTTTTCGTTGCCACTATATCACTGATTTTATCGTTGATTGATAGCTTACCCTCGGGGGTTTTTATGTCAAACCAATTTAATATCGCATGCTTATCACGAAGCCTGTATTTTTCCTGATATTCGCTGACTCCGACAAATTCTGCCTCGTCGGAAACTCCGCCGCCACGAGCGATAACGTGAAGCGCCTTTTCATTTTCAATCTCAAACTCAAAGAAACGTTTTCCCTTTTGCTTCCCTACCGTTTTACCGTTAACTGCAAGCTCGATTTCAGGCATATTGGAATAGACCTTAATTTTTATTTTCTCGCCCTCACGCTCCTTGTATCGCTTTCCGGCTATATGAACGAACGGCTCATCAGAAAGCCACGCCTTGTAAGCGTAAAAGGCATCTTTTTTATATTTACGGTCAAAGGTAACGAGCCCCTTGTGGTTCATACCGTCCTCGCCACCCTCACGCCTTGCATCTGCCGCAAAATCAAACATATTCCAAACGAAAGTGCACCAAAGATAAGGTCTCTTGTCTATCATTTCTATCATTTTTTCGTGATAATACGCCTGATATTCCTCGGTATAGTCACCCTGTGTCGGATTTGCGCTATGCCAATCGAGCGCCTCTGCGCCGTATTCGCTAAGTCCAATGGGACGGCTCGGAAAGCGTTTATGAAAATCGTCAAACCATTCCCCATTCATTGATACCTCACCGCCATACCATCCGAAATAATGGTTATATGCGATAAGATCGGTTATTTTTAAATACGGGTCGTCAACGTTGCACATTGAAACTGCGGCAAGCGTTGTTTTTCGCCCCGAATCAAGAGAATGGCAAAGGCCATTAAGAAGAACGTGATTTTCCAAAAGATCTTCCCCACCGCTGCCGAGCGTTATTTCGTTGGAAACACCCCAGAAACAAATTGACGGGTGGTTATAATTCTGAACTATAAGCTCGGTCATCTGCAAGACGGTGTTTTCACGAGCCGAGGGCATATGACGGGAAATATACGGAATTTCCGCCCATACTACAAGCCCGTACTTATCGCATAAGCTGTAAAAGTACTCGTCATGCTGATAGTGTGCAAGGCGCACGGCGTTTGCGCCGAGCTCGAGTATCAAGGCAATATCCTCTTCGTGATGCTCCAAAAGAAGCGCATTTCCGATTTTGGGGCGATCCTGATGCCTTGAGACGCCACGCAGAGGGTATTTCTGCCCGTTTAAGAAAAATCCCTTATCAGAATCTACATAAAACTCTCGGAAACCGATTTTTGATGTAATCTTATCTTTACATTTTCCATCGCAAAACAAGGACACCTCCAAATCATAAAGATAAGGATCGCTTTTCCCCTGCCAAAGTCTTACATCCTTCACGTCGAGCTTGGCAATTCTTTCGTCGGCGCTCTGCGTTTTTCTTGACACGGGTATGCCGTTATTGTCTAAAATTTCAAATATCAGCTCGCACTCCGCAGCGCCTTTTTTTAGGTACACCTCAACCTCAGCCACAGCATTCTTGCCACAGATTTCCGTGTTAATTCTTATTCCGGGGCCGCCGTGAAATTCAAGGTCGAAATGTTCAAATGAAACTCCTATAACGTTTACGTTTCTGTAAAGTCCACCGTAAAAGGTGAAATCCGCAAACTGCGGATATATTTTGTCATTTTCGGAATTATCTACCTTTATTATAAGTAGATTGTGCTCTTTAAGAACGGAAAGTTCAACTCTGTAAGTGGAATAGCCTCCGTCATGCTCACCGATTTTTTTGCCGTTGAGAAAAATCTCGCAAGACGAGTTTGCGCCCGTGATTTCCAGGTATCTCAAATCGGTTTTCGGCAATTCGGAAAGCTCGAACTCTTTTGCATAATACCCGACTCCACGATAATAATCTGCGCCCCCGTCCTGACCGTCAACTCCGTTCCAAGTGTGAGGTAAATCTATATCTACACCCTCGGGTCTGTGTTCGAAATTCATTTCTTCATGGGAAAACTTCCACCCCTTGTTAAAATTCAAAATTTCTCTCATAATTGCTCCTTTTTTATTTTTCTGTATTAAAGCTCGGCTTTTGCCCAAAATAATAAAAAGCTTCGATACTCTAAATTTTTAGCAATATTTAGAAAAATATTCATTTTTGAATGGAGAATAGCGTGAAATAACCTCTACCTCTATGTAGCTTCGTGCGTTCACGCTTCGAATTTTCGCGATTTGGTACCCAACCCCAAATCGTCGCAAAGCGATACCGAAAATTCATCTATAATTTGTGCGGTCGCCTCTGGCGACAGAATGGAGGTCAGCGTGAAATAACCTCTATCTCTATGGAGCTTTGTGCGTTCACGCTTCGAATTTTCGCGATTTGGTACCCAACCCCAAACCGTCGCAAAGCGATACCGAAAATTCATCTATAATTTGTGCGGTCGCCTTTGGCGACAGAATGGAGATTAATATGAATAAAGAAATATCAAAAAACGAGCCACGCCCGTTTGGGCTGCGTGACAAGCTCGGTTATTTATTCGGGGACTTTGGAAACGACTTCACATTTATATTGTCATCAAGCTTCCTTTTAAAGTTCTACACTGACGTAATGGGGGTTTCTGCGGCAGTTGTCGGACTTATTATGATGCTGACAAGATTTCTTGACGCCTTCACGGACATAACCATGGGGCGTATTGCAGATAAATCCAAACCAAGACGGAGCGGAAAATTCAAGCCATGGATACTCAGAATGTGCGCGCCGGTTGCAATTTCTTCTTTCCTTATTTATCAAAGCGCGCTTCGGGATATGCCTATGTGGTTTAAGATTACATGGCTGACAATTACCTATATACTCTGGGGATCTATTTTCTACACCTCAATAAACATTCCCTACGGCTCTATGGCATCAACCATTTCAAGAGAGCCATCCGACCGCCAATCCCTCTCGACGTTTCGTTCGCTTGGCGGAACTCTCGCCGGTGTAATTGTCGGCGCGGGAATACCACTTGTGGCTTATAAAACCGACGCATTCGGCAATTCCGTTCTTGACGGAAGAACCTTTACGATTATTGCGGGCGTCTTTTCAATCCTTTCAATTATAGCATATATTTTATGTTATTATCTGACAACAGAGCGTGTAATAATTGACACGCCCCCCGAGAAACAGGAAAGAAAAAGCGTTGCCGCAATGCTTAGGGACGCATTCTCAAACAGAGCTCTTATATCGATAGTTTTCGCCTCGATAGTTATGCTTCTTGCGCAACTGACGATGCAATCTATGGCAAACTACGTTTATCCTAACTATTACGGAAATCCCGTCGCTCTTTCCGTATCTACCATAGCTATGCTTATCGGTATGCTCTTTGCTGCGGCATTTTCAAAACCGCTGGCGCGAAAAATCGGCAAAGCTGAGCTCAGCACAATAACGAACTTTATTGCCGCTGTAATATATCTTGCCCTTTTCATTATCCGCCCGGCAAGCGTATGGGTTTTCGTTGCATTTAACTTCGTTGCTTGGATAGGGCTTGGGTTCTTTTCCATGGTTTCATGGGCACTGATAACGGACGTTATCGACTATTCCGAGCTTAAAACCGGCATTCGAGAGGACGGCTCTATCTACGCCATTTATTCCTTTGCAAGAAAACTCGGACAAGCGGCATCTGCCGGTATTTCGGGTGTACTTCTCACCCTTGTCGGTTATTCGGAAGAAACGGCATTTGAGCCCTCGGTTCTTGACGGAATTTTCAATATTTCAACCCTCGTTCCCGCCGTTGGATTTGCTCTTTTAGCCGTGATACTGAACTTCTGGTATCCGTTAAAGAAAAAAGTTGTTGAAAGAAACGTTGCGGCTCTTAAAGAAAAGCATGAGGGTTGATTTTTTCGCTAAAAATAGATTGTACCGATATTATCCTTAAAACGCAAAAAGGGAACGAATTAAAATTCGTTCCCTTTTAATACTATAATATCTTATCACATCGGGTTTTAATCAGTTATCCCTTTTTATGAGATAATCTGCAAGAAATTCAAGAAATTCCTTGCCCTCATACGCTGAAATCGCATTTTTTGCGTTCTCAGTGAAAGAATAAATCAAGCCGTCAAGCTCTTCCATACTGTAAAAATTAAGATAGGTAGTTTTGTTAAGCTTCGCATCCGAGCCGGGATTTTTTCCAAGCTTTTCTGCCGTTCCGGTAACGTCAAGCATATCGTCCTTAATCTGAAACGCTATTCCTATTCCGTTTGAATAGTTATATGCTGCAGAGAACATCTCGTCTGTAAATTTACCCGAGCTTAATGCGCCAAGAATTGCAGATGCGTTTATAAGCGCCGTTGTCTTGCATTCGTGAATTTTTCTTAACATATCAAGAGAAACCGGCACGGTTTCCCCAAGCACGTCAAGAAATTCTCCACCGACAAGGCCCGACGTTCCCGAAAAGAGAGAAAGCATATTGACAGCCTGAATATTGGTCGAGGCTGTGAGTTTTCTGTTTCCGGCAATAAGCGAAAAGGCATCAATAAGAAGTCCGTCACCCGCAAGAAGCGCAGTGGATTCTCCGAATTTAACGTGATTTGTTGGTCTTCCACGTCTTAAATCGTCGTTGTCAATACAAGGCAAATCGTCGTGAATAAGAGAAGCCGTATGAATAAGCTCAAGAGCCATAGCGTAAGGAACAGCCGCCTCAATTTCGCCGCCGAAAAGCTCGCAGAATGCAAGCGCAAGCACGGGACGAATACGCTTTCCACCTGCCATTACGCTGTATTCCTGCGCCTCGTAAATAGCCCTGAAATCTTCCTCACGGCTTTCAAAATATTCTTTCAGGGCAGAGTTTACCACGCCCTGATATTCAGCCATTTTACTTAAAAACTGTTGTTCTGTCATGCTAATCTCCACCGTGCCGTAACAAACATAGAATTTTTATTATATTTTATCATTGCAGGGGGGATTTGTCAAGATTAGGCAAGCAGAAAATCCATTGCCAGCATCAGGAGAAATCCAACCAAAAGCGCATAGGTCGAGCTTGTTGCATTTCCGTGAGAATGAGTTTCCGGTATCATTTCGTCGCTGACAACGTAAATCATTGTGCCGCCGGCAAAAGCCAGAGCAAAAGGCAAGATAACCGACGCAACGCTTACCGCAAAATAACCTATAAACGTGCCCACAACCTCAACAAGCCCCGTAAGCAGGGCAATTAAAAAGGTTCTTTTTTTGCTTACGCCGGCAGAGAGCATCGGCGCTATTATAACCATGCCCTCGGGGATATTTTGAAGCGCTATACCGCCGGCAATTAAAAGCCCTTCGTTTATATTTCCCGAGCCGAAGCCGACACCTGCAGCTATTCCCTCCGGAATATTATGTATGCCTATCGCCAAAACGAAAAGTAAAATACGGTTTACATCCGTATTTTTGTGCGGCTCGATATCAGCGCCGAGAAGTCTATGGAGATGAGGAACGAGCTTGTCTACGAGATTTAGTGACACGGCCCCCGCCATAACACCGATAATGCATATTAAAATGGCATATTTACCGCCGTATTCAAGAGAGGGGATTACAAGCCCGACAACCGCCGCGCATAACATCACGCCCGCCGCAAAGGATAATACGGCATCGGAAAATTTATGAGATATTTTCTTGAAAATGAAGCCGAGAAGCGCGCCTATAACGGTTGCGCCGCCGACTCCAAGCGCAGATAAAACAACAATTTCCATAATAATCTCCATTCTGTCGCCAAAGCGACCGCACAAATTATAGATGAATTTTCGGTATCGCTTTGCGACGATTTGGGGTTGGGTATCAAATCGCGAAAATTCGAGGCGTGAACGCATGAAGCTCCATGCAGATGAGCGTTATTTCACGTTAAGTCCTCTTGCAGTGAAAATTGCGGGGACTTTTATTCAGCCCCCGCTAAAAAGTATAGCTTTATGCCTCTTGGAACTGGTCTTTGCCTACTCCGCAAAGCGGACATTCAAAATCTTCGGGCAAATCCTCAAATTTAGTTCCGGGAGCAATCCCCTGCTCGGGAACTCCGATTGCCTCATCGTATTCCCATCCGCATACTTCGCATACATATTTTTTCATAATATTTATCTCCTTTTTAGGTTTTATTAAAGAACTAACGAGGGCGCGCTGTAAACTCTTGCGCCAAGCTCGGAATTGAGCATATAAAGACTCTTCGGATCAGAGCCAAAAAGCTCCATTTTCGTTATAAGATCGTTTGCATTCTTCTCTTCTTCGCCCTGCTCCTGCACGAACCAGTCAAGGAACTGCATTGTTTTGAAATCCTTAACTTCATAAGCGGCGGAATAAATTTCGTTGATAAGAGAAGTAACATATTCCTCGTGTTTAAGACCGGCTCTTATAACGTCGATATGAGCATTTATATCAACCTCCGGCTTGGAAATCGCCTCAAAGCTCACGTTTTCGTTGCTGTTCTTCAGATACTGATAGAAGAGCATCGCGTGATCTCTTTCTTCCTGCGCCTGAATTTTATACCAATTTGCGAAACCGTCAAGACCGACAGTGTCAAAATAATTGGAAAATTCAAGATAAAGGTATGCAGAGTAAAATTCTTTATTGATTTGCTCGTTTAAGAGTTTTTTCACTTTTTCGTTTAACATTGTATTTCTCCTTGAAATTTTTGTTTTGTGAGCTTATTATACCACATTTTTACCCTATTTTCTGTGACTCAGTCACTAAAAATGGAAAATTTTTAAATATTTTTAATTGACAGTGAAGTAAAACGAAGATATAATAAGATTATAAGACATCTTTTGGAGTAATTTATGCAAAATTTTGACTCTATTCTTTCACATGGGCTTCCCTTCTGGGATAATCTCGATACAGTATCAAAAGAAAATTTACTTCGCTCTGCGCAGCGAATCAGCTTTGAGCGCGGAAATACGGTACATAACGGCAACGAATGCACCGGGGTTATCCTTATCCTATCCGGAAGCTTACGAATTTATATGATATCAGAGGAAGGAAAGGAAATAACACTCTACCGACTTTTTGCAGGCGACGTTTGCATACTTTCCGCTTCCTGCGTGCTCGACGCAATTACCTTTGACGTGTTTGTCGATGCCGAAGAAAAGAGCGAATGCCTTATCATAGGCGGTTGCGCCTTTGCGGAGCTTTCCGAAAGAAACCGCGAGGTTAAGCTTTTCGCCCTCGAAACCGCCCTCGCGCGCTTTTCAGACGTAATGTGGGTAATGCAACAGATTCTTTTTATGAGCATGGATAAACGGCTTGCCATATTCCTTTTGGATGAGATTTCAAAAAACGGTTCGGATACGGTAAATCTGACTCACGAGCAAATAGCAAAATATATGGGCTCGGCGCGAGAGGTTGTTTCAAGAATGCTCAAATACTTTTCGACCGAGGGAATTATCAGCTCTTCGCGCGGCGGCATAACTGTAATTAATAAAAGCCTCCTGCGAGCCTTGACAGCATAGCAAATGCCGCCTTGAAAAATAATTTTTCCGCAAAAAATATAACAAAGCAAAGATTTTGTTCCATAACGGTATATTTCAATATAAAATCAAAGCCCCGCCACAAAGGCGGGGCTTAAAGTTATTCTGCGAGCAATGACTCGACTTCTTTTCGCTGTTCGCTCATGTAGTCATAAACTGTGGCACCAAACAATTTGTTTTCGATGAAATCTTCTTTGAAAGCATCCATTATTTTTTGTGCAATTCTAAACTGCAAGTTTGCTTTTCCGACTTCGCCTTTTTCCTTCAAGCGTTTACCCGCAACAATCAGCATATCGATCAAATCCTCTGCAGAAAGATTCTTCTGCTTTTGCGCCGCCTCATAACTGTCGTCGCCTTCTAAAAGAGTTGCCATCAGCTCCAACTTTGAAAAATAGATTTCGGGTATGATTTCAAGAGTCGGCTTGACTAAATCATTCTGCCCATTTTTCTTATAACACGATGCGAGAATTCGGCATGCATCATATTTTACTGAATCATCTTTGGTAGACTCAATTAGTGTTTTACAAAGGGCAATTATCTCATCTCTTCTCGTCTGATAATCCAAGGTGTAAAGCAGATTGTTTAATATGATATCATTGCCCGGAAATCTCTGCAAGCCGTCACGCAAAATTCGCTCAGACTTTGCCGCATCGGTAAAACGGTATTTATATGCCTCCTCACAAATCGCATCGACCTGCTTTTCAATCTCAAACAAATTAAAATCAAAAAGTTCATCGGTAGAAACGCCAAAAAAGGATGCAATCGCAGGGATCATAGTCACATCCGGCATTGTGTTTCCGTTTTCCCATTTTGAAACAGCTTGAAATGACACACCAAGATAGTTAGAAAAAACCTCTTGGGATATATTTTTCTGTTTTCTTAAAGACTTGATTTTTTCTCCTATTTTAATCATTATTGTTCCTCCAAAATTTTTGGATCAGCGCTTATCCTGACTCT
>JAZORS010000010.1:0-2665 GCA_045656725.1 Eubacteriales bacterium
CGATATCTCTGTACGTTCCGTCGGGATTTTTTCTTGACGGCATGACGATAAAATAACGGTCACGCGCGTTAATTACCTTAACGTCGTGAACTGCCAGGCAGTCGTTGAAGGTAACGGAAACGATGGCTTTCATAGGACCCTCGTCAAAAAATTTTCTGATTTTAATGTCTGTGATTTGTAACATAGCGAAACACCTTTCTGATTTGTCACTTTTTTAAAGTATGCATATATTGTACAGTAAGAATATTAATAATATTCAAGGAGAATAAACATTTTCTTTTAATATATTGTGAATTTTCTTCGATTTTGCCGAAATAAAGAGTGAAGCGAGGCATAAAAGCGGTATATATGTCGAAATTCAATACGGCGATGGGGGCTCACGCAATATGGGAGCTTATAAAAAATGAGGGAAGTCGGGTGCATTTTGTCGGTGTTGGCGGAGTCGGTATGTATTCCGTCTTTTTATTAGCAAAAAAATTCGGCTGTAAGGTAAGCGGAAGCGATAGGAAGGAAACGGAATATTTTGATAAGCTGAAAGCCGGCGAAGAGGACGTGTATATTGGCTCGCGCCCCATTAAAGAGGATACGAAGCTCGTTGTATATTCTCTTGCCGTAGCGGAAAACGACAGCGAACTTAAAGAAGCCGAGCTTCGCGGAATTCCCGTAGTGTCAAGGGCGGATATGCTCTGGGCGCTTATGTCGCGCTTTGAAAAAAGCATCACCGTTTCCGGCTCTCACGGAAAGAGCACCGTCACCGCAATGCTCGGTGAAATTTTCACACGGGCAGGGTGTAATCCCACCGTTGCCTGCGGCGCTTCTATGACGGGCGGAGATGCTTTTATACCCGGCGGACGTGACTACATAATCAGCGAGGCGTGCGAATATAAGGATTCTTTTTTGCGTTTTTCTCCCGATTTTGCCGTATTTACCAATCTTGAACTTGACCACACCGACTATTTTTCGGGTATTGACGATATAAAGCGCTCCTTTCTTGCGGCTATGAACAGAACGAAAAACGTAATTTATAATGCCGACGACGAAAATCTTTCGGATATAGCGAAAAAAACGAAAGCCGCGAAGTTCAGCTTCGGTCTTTCCGAAAAGGCGGATTTCCGTGCGGCAGGAATTTCGGGAAATGCAGGGAAATATACCTTTTCGGTGCTTTATCGCGGTGAGCTTTTATCTCAAATTTCACTATCGGTTTTAGGTAAATTTTCGGTGTATAACGCCCTTTCGGCATTTGCGCTTGCATACCTTTCTGGAATAGATAAAAACGAAATATCTGCCGCCCTTTCCGATTTCTCGGGAATTTCGCGCCGCCTCGAAAGGATAGGAAGCCACAGGGGCGCGCCCGTCGTTTACGATTACGCTCACCACCCCTCCGAGATAAAAGAGGGAATTCTTGCGTTAAGGGAAGCTTACTGCGGAAAAATAAATCTTGTATTTAAGCCCCACACGGCAACGAGAACAAAGGATTTGATGGACGGCTTTGTCGAGGCGCTTTCCTTGGCGGACAGAATATATATTTCCGAGCTTGACACTATAAGGGAAAAAGAGATAAAGGGTGTATCCTCGGCGGCCCTCGCAAAAAGGATAGGTGATAGGGCGTGCGCAATTTCCGATGCTGAAATTATCTCGGAAATAAAGAAAACGGATGGCGCCGTTCTCATAATGGGCGCGGCGGATCTTTCGTATATCAGAAACGCATTCGGAAAATAATAAACGGAGCAATATTCGCTTTGCCTCTTGCGGCTTTTTGAGGAAAAATTCGCTTGGGGCTTTTATTTTACCAAATAAAGTCAAGAAAGGTCTTGAAATACCTTGTTTTATATGGTATAATGTCTTATTATACTATTTAACAAACCAAACGGAGTTTGAAAAATGAAAAGAGAACTAATTAAGCATATTTACGATGCGCCCGAGGCATTTGGCGGAAAAACCGTAACTCTTGGCGGCTGGGTGCGTAACCTCAGAGATTCTAAGGCATTCGGATTTATCGACCTTAACGACGGCTCGTGCTTCAAAAGCATTCAGGTCGTTTTCGAGAGGGAAATAGTAGAAAATTATGATGAAATCGCATCAATGAACGTTGGCGCGGCTCTTGTCGTTACGGGAGTACTTACATTGACTCCCGAGGCAAAGCAGCCCTTTGAGCTTAAAGCTACGAAAATTCTGGTAGAGGGAACTTCAACACCCGATTATCCCTTGCAGCCCAAGCGCCACACTCCGGAATTTTTGCGCGATCAGGCATATCTGCGCCCGAGAACCAACCTTTTCTCCGCTGTTTTCAGAGTGAGAAGCGAGGTTGCTTACGCAATTCATTCCTTCTTTAATCAGCGCGGCTTCGTATACGTTCACACCCCGATTATAACCTGCTCCGACGCGGAGGGCGCGGGTGAAATGTTCAGAGTTACAACTCTTGATATGAACGATGCTCCGAGAACCGAATCGGGCGAGATAGATTATTCCAAGGATTTCTTCGGCAAGAGCGCAAACCTCACGGTTTCCGGTCAGCTTGAGGGCGAAACCTACGCTATGGCGTTTGGAAATATTTACACCTTTGGACCTACGTTCAGAGCGGAGAATTCTAACACGGCCCGCCACGCGGCAGAGTTCTGGATGATAGAGCCGGAAATCGCCTTCGCGGACCTTAACGACGATATGG
>JAZORS010000011.1:0-3440 GCA_045656725.1 Eubacteriales bacterium
GTCTGCAGTTGCCGACAAGGTAACGTCAGTGAGCGAAATGTTCTTTGCGGATAGTCCATTGTTCGCCGTACTCGTAGCAGTTACCTTAACACCGTTGATTTCCAAAGTGCCCGAAGGAACACCAATACAAGCTTTCTTTGTGTTAATCGTCAATTGGCCCTGAGCAGCGCCATCTTCACCGTCACAAATTACCAGACGTTTTCCGTTTGTATAAATACCATCCGTGTATTCGCTTGTACCTGTCAGCGTGTTGTTGCCTATCAGCTTGATTGTAATATCGCTATCGCTGCTTTGGATATTAATCACCCCACCAAAAGCATCGCTACTGCAACTGAAGTTGTTAAGCGTGAGGGTGCTCGTTGCCGGATCGTAGGTTGCCGTACCGGTATCACCGTTTACGGTAAGATTCGTACTCGTAATCGCCACGCCGCCGACAGAAATTTTGTAGTTTTCGCCTTCTGCAAAGACTGCGGTCGGCAGTATTAGAATCAACATGACAACCGCGATCAGTATGCCCAAAATTCGTTTTTTCATGTTTCTTTCCCCCAAAAGAAAAAAATTGTTATTTTTACTACACACATTGTAATAAAAAAATTGTTATTTTTACTACACACATTGTAATAAATATACTTTCAAAAATCATATTTTTGGCGTAATTGGTAGCAAATTTGGCGTGATTGGTAGGTAAACGCCAAAAAATCCCCCGAAATTTCCTTCGGGGGATCGGCTAAAAAGTATTAAGAGATGAACGCAACGGTTGCTCTGAACACGCCGTTTTCGGCTGTAAAACGACAAGTGCCGCCGTACTTTTCTGCCGTGCTTACGATACTGTGGATTCCTACGCCCCACATCTCGAGCGGCATATCGGGAGCGAATAGCAATGAGGGATTACAGGAGTTTTCACAAACGATAACCATTTTCTTGGCTTTGTAGTATATGTTCACCGAGATCATAGGATCATCGGCGTTTGAGTCCATCGCACCGTGGAGCGCATTTTCTACCACGTTTGCGAAAATCGCCACAAGGTCGTGAGAGGAAACGGGAGTTTCTTTTTTTGCCACAGCATCGGCGCTAAACCTGATATTCACTGCTTTTGCTTTGGCCCTGTAGACTCGAAGCACGTTGTTGATAGTTTCGTTTTCGCAAAAACGCTCTGCGTGCTGACTATTCATTTCTACGTTTTGCTTTTCAAGATAACGAATAATGCTATCGAGATCCCCCGTTTTAGCCAAAGCCAAGATGGCATCGTTGTGGTGGCGGATGTCGTGATAGCTTTTTCTTGCCCACATCACCTCGTTTTCTTGGGCTTGCACCCGTGTTTCGAGAAGTTCGGTGTGGATCTGCTTGCGCTTTTCCTTGGCAAGCTCCGCCATATCATTAAGGCTTGAAAATAGTGCGGCATAGGTTACGAAAAATACCGCTGTTGTAGCTACAAATATCTGAAATCTGCCATTATGGGTGGAGGTACCGCCGTCTATGTAAATGGTCTGTAGGGCGGTCACCACCAAAAAGGCGCTCACGATAGCGTAATACTTGCCATAGCCCTTATCAATATAAACGCTGACCTTTTTATACTTCGGAAGTATAATAATGTAAAGTAATATTTGCAAAACCGCCATAATCAACACCATAAATACGATTTTTGCAGCAATGTGCATTTCCTTTTCAACTATAAAGGAAGCGAACGCACCGAAGGCAGTATAAATGCTGGCGTAGCTGATAAACAAAAAACCTTTCTCAATCGGCTTGCCTTTGGTTGCAATAAAGAACAATGTGGCGTTGAGGAGTAACATTAGGGTATAGTTGAGCTTGGTAGTTGTGGGAGGCAATATCAAGAACACCACTCCGTAAACCGACCATATCAGCGCAGTGACAAGCTTATTATATCTTGGCTTTGCGAAGAAGAGAGACATTCCGATGTGAGAAAGCAAAGACAATATCAGCAAAAATAATGTAAGAGCATCCATTTCATCACCTCATTCCCAAATAGTCCATATAGGCGTTTTTGAGTGCGGGTAAAATTCGTCTTGGAACAGCAAGGCACTTACCCGTTGTCATTTCTACCGTATCCGACAGTATTTTTTCAATCTGCTCAAGATTGATTATGTATGTTTTTCCGCAAAGGTAGAACTGACCGAAGGGAGATAACTTCTCCCAAAGCTCTGCCTGCGAGATACGCACCGATGTAGGTTCTTCATCCACGAAGCATATTGTTTGGTTGTGGTTTGAGGACTCACAATAAACGATCTTGGAGATCGAAATATTATGATATCCGTTTACTGTTTTCATCAGTACAGTTTTCGGCTTGTCTTGATGGATGCTGTGCATCGCCTTGTCCATCGGCGCAAAAAAGTCATCCTTGGTATAAGGCTTCAAGAGATAATGAGTAGCACCAACGCCAAACGCTTCCACAGCGTGATCGCGCGAGGATGTCAGAAATATCACGGGGCTTTCGTCGTTTCTTCTGCGAAGCTCTGTTGCGACACTCACGCCCGTCAAGCCGGGCATATAAACGTCGAGGAGATAGACGTCATATTTCTCTCCCTTGTCAAGCTTATCTAAAAAGTCAGAAGGATTCTCAAACTGCTCCACCGAAAAGTGAATATTCCGCAGCAGTGCATATTCCAAAAGGAGCGCTGCAGACTCATCCAAGTATTTTTTCTCGTCATCGCATACTGCAATTCGTATCATACTGTGTCCTCCCTTTGTTCGACGATATCCATAATCTCGTCACCATTACAGCCGAGTGCCTCGCAGATCTTCACGAAGACTTCGGTATTTACATTTTCGTTTTCGCCAAGCTTGGCAAGTGGTTTTGTTGATATTCCTGCTTTGATTCGCATCTGCGCTCGCTCCCTTGCAAGCAAGTCTGCAGACTACTTCCGCTTGATTATAACATAAATCGAGAGAAGTTGCAAGAGGTTTGTTTCGATTTAGAAACATAAGATGTCTAAAAAGAAATCCGTTTTTCAACGGACGTTTTCTTTGACTACAGCGATGCAATTTTGTGATTTGTGGAAAGTTTGTGGTTGACCACAGTTTTGACCATTTACAGATTTAGACTACGCGTAAACAGTGCGAAGGAGAGCACCTAAAAGTATCACTTTCGGACGCAAAGCCTTGAAAAGACCTCAAAATATAGAAGAAAAATCAGAGCAGAACCGTTTGGGAGCGTGCAGTCGGTTTATGCTTTTTAATTTTTCAAAATACCGAAATCCCTTGAAAACACTGACTTTTTCGGGTGTTTCCCATTTCAAAATTCTTTCAACAAAGTGGTTTGACCACAGATTTGACCACTTACAAAAAAACTTAAAATTTAATATCGGGGTGTAGCGAAGCTGGTATCGCACCGCATTTGGGATGCGGGGATCGCACGTTCGAGTCGTGTCACTCCGACCAAACAAGCACCGTAATTATGATACGAAGCCGTATCGTAATTA
>JAZORS010000012.1:0-7905 GCA_045656725.1 Eubacteriales bacterium
GATATCAATGTAAGATGCTCTGACATTGATGCGGAAATCAAGAGCCAGAATGACAGAGTTTCAGACCTTGAACGCAACCGTGCAAATCAGAATTTATTTAAGATTGAAAGCGCAAAGGAATTTGAGCGTCTTCAAGAAGAAATCGACGAGCTCACCAAAAAGAGAACTGAGGTTGATGTCGGCAACGAGGAATACGACAAAGAGATTGCCGTCTTGCGTGAGAAAATCCGTGAGAAAAATTCCAGCCGTGATACCTTCTACGAGGCAGTTGTAAAAAATGAGGCAAAGCTTGAAAGGCTGCAAAAGCGCGACGAAGAGCTCGGCTCTATTCTTTACGATGACTACGAGCTTACATACGAGGACGCTGTTGCACTTAATTACGCTCCCGTAACAGAAGAAAACAGGGCGGAAATGGGCGCTTTACAGGCATCTTGCAAGGCAAAGCTCAAACGAATCGGTAACTTTGACCCATCTGCTATCGAAAAATACGCAGAAATTAAGGCAAGATACGATGAGCTTAATACACAGTACAGCGACCTTGTAAAGTCAAAAGAAGAACTTCTTGACATTATTCAAAAGCTCGAAGACGGTATGAAGAACACCTTTATTACCGCCTTTGAGGAAATAAATAAGAACTTCGCCATAACATTCAAAGAGCTCTTCGGCGGCGGAAGCGCCGAGCTCTCGCTTTCCGATCCTGAAAATATACTCACTTCGGGAATAGAGATTAAAGTTGCTCCTCCCGGCAAGATAATAAAAACTATGTCGTTGCTTTCCGGAGGAGAGCAGGCGTTTGTTGCAATAGCATTGCTTTTTGCTATTCTGAAAGTTAACCCAACGCCTTTCTGTATCCTTGATGAGATAGAGGCGGCTCTTGACGAGGTTAACGTATTCCGCTTTGGCGAATATATAAAACGCCTTTCCGAGGGCACGCAGTTCATTCTTATCACACACCGTCGCGGAACGATGGAGGTAGGAAATAAGCTCTACGGTGTAACGATGCCACAGCGCGGAATTTCACAGGTTATTGAGCTTAACGTAAACGATATTGAAAGTAAACAGAAGGAGCTTTTAGATGGGGTTCTTTGACAAACTGAAACAGGGCCTTGCAAAAACAAAAAACGCAATTTTCGGCAAGATAGATGATGTTTTTAAAAAATTTAGACGCGTTGATGAAGATCTCTTTGATGAGCTCGAAGAACTTCTCATATCAGCCGATATCGGAGTTAATACAACAGAACAAATACTTGATGAGCTTCGCGAATACGTTATCGATAACAAAATCAAAGATTCCGAGCTTATTAGAGGCGAACTTGTTTCAAAACTTAAAGCTATGCTCGGAGAGCACGAGCCGCTTATTCTTGATACGAAGCCGTCTGTTATATTAATAATCGGTGTTAACGGTGTCGGAAAAACCACTTCGATAGGAAAAATCGCGGCAGAACTTAAAACGCAAGGAAAAAAAGTTGTTGTTGCGGCAGCTGATACATTTAGAGCTGCCGCGGCAGAGCAGCTCACCGTATGGTGCGAGCGTGCGGGTGTTGATATAATAAAACAATCTGCAGGCGCAGATCCTGCATCTGTCGTTTTCGATGCTATTTCCGCATCTAAAAGCAGAAAAGCCGACGTTCTTATAATCGACACGGCAGGCAGACTTCACAATAAGAAAAATCTTATGGATGAGCTTGCAAAAATTGACCGTGTCATCGGCAGAGAGCTTCCGGGAGCGAGCCGAGAGAATCTTCTTGTTCTCGATGCCACCACGGGGCAGAACGCCGTAATTCAGGCAAAAGAATTTAAGGAAGCATCACAGCTCACCGGACTCATTTTAACAAAGCTTGACGGAACTGCAAAGGGCGGTATAATTTTCTCAATTAAAGAAGAACTCGGCATACCCGTAAAATTTATCGGTGTTGGCGAGGGAATTGACGATATGAAGCCCTTTAATGCAGACGATTTTGCAACGGCTCTTTTTGAAAATTGAAAGGAAACTTTAAAATTGTTAAACAGTAAACAAAGAGCGTATTTGCGCTCTCTTGCGGCAAATTACGATACTATTTTTCAGATAGGCAAGGGCGGTATCAGCGAAGAAACCTGTTTCCAGCTTGCAAATGCCCTTGAAGCGCGTGAGCTTATAAAGGTTCGCGTTCTTGAAAATAGCGGTTATACCTCGCGTGAGGCGGCGGAAACCGTAGCCGAGGCCATCGGTTGCGACGTTGTCGCGTGTGTTGGCTCGAAATTCGTTTTGTATAAAGAATCGACCACGAAAAAGAGGATTGAAATTTGAGGGAATATTCTTCCGAAAAATTAGATGAATTAAGAAACCGTGTAAAAGAAAGAATTTCCGAAAAACGCTATCTTCACACACTCGGAGTAGAAAAAACAGCAGCAATTCTTGCAATGCATTTTTGCCCTGAAAAAGAAACGATATTGCGCGCCGCTGCTCTTTTGCACGATATCGCAAAAGAAATTCCGTATGAAGAACAAATCGCATTCACAGAAGCTGACGGCTTCCGCTTGACCGATGAGGATTTAAAAACAAGGCCTGTTCTTCATTCCTTTGCGGCTCCGTATCTCATTAAACGCGATTTTCCGGATTTCGCTTTGCCGGAGATACTCTCCGCCTGCTTTAATCATACGGTGGGCGCGCCCGATATGTCAATTTTTGACGAAATTATTTTCGTCGCTGATTTTATAGAGGATGGGCGCACGTACAGTTCTTCTCTTGCAGTAAGAACAGCTCTTTTCGAGATTCTTTCCAAAGCCGATAAGGCGGATAAGTTAAAAGGGCTTCACAGCGCGCTTATATCCTCTATAAATTCGACGTTAAGTCATCTTCGTGAATCGGGCAGAGAATCGAATTCAAGAATGATTTTGACAAAGAAAGCATTTATATCCAGAATTTAACGGAATTTTACCTTTCTTCCTTGGTAACGCTAGATAAAAAGGAGCGTTACTATGAGAAGAATATTGAAATTTTTTATTGTTGCACCGCTTTTGCTGTCGCTGATGATATCGCTTGTGTCTAAAATTGATTATAGTCTTTCCGGCAGCGACGGTGTTCATAATTATCTGGTTGCGGGACTTGATGAGGCGGCAAACAATACTGACGTTTTGTTCGTTGTTTCTTATTCTCCCGAAAATTCTGCTTGCTCCGCAATTCAGATACCCCGTGACACTTACTGTGAGCTTGACGGCAATTTTGTAAAGATTAACAGTATTTTTGCGCGTTCGGGCTCGGATGGCAAAAACGGTAAGGATTCGATGAAGCGCCTCGCTTCTTATGTCGAGAATACGCTTGGTATCGAGCTTGACGGTTATATTGGAATGTCGGTAGAAAACTTTTCCGATTGTATCGACAGAATAGGCGGTGTTTATATTATTATACCGGAGGATTTTCCCACGCAAAATTATCCGATTACGCTGAATTTTGGAGAGAATCTTTTGTCCGGCAAGGATTCCTTGGCATTTGTTCGCCACAGGTCTTCTTATATCACAGGAGATCTTGGTCGGCTTGATGCTCAAAAAATATTTATCGATGGGCTTTTTCACACTCTGTTTGAACGAGTGCCGCCTAAAACCTTGATTAAGCTCATTGGCACATCACCGATAAAGCCTATATTCGATTTTTCGCTTCTTGATTTTGCGGAATTTGTATTAAAGCATTCAGACGGTATCCGAAGCGCCGCCTTCAACATTCTCACCTTGCCGGGGGAGGCGTTGACTGACGCAGCCGGAATATCTTATTTTATAATCAATAAAAACGCGGCATCTGATGCCGTGAAAAAATATATTTTCGGAAAAAAGGGACTTTTTGATCCGGAAATGAAATTTAAAAGCCGAACTGACGAGAGCTTTGTAATTTCTTATCAGAAAGCAATGAGCTCATATAAAATTTATTCCGACGGAAATGTGCGGGAAATAACGGTCGGCTAAATTGTCCAAAGGAAAGGGAATTTTAATGGAAGAAATCAAAAACACAGAGCTCGTTGACTGCGACTCACAAAAGCTTGCATCTTTTATAGTTGAAATTCTGATTGAGAAGAAGGCTTCGGATGTCAGAATGTACTGCGTCAAGGATAACAGCTCTATAACGGATTATTATATCAATGCATCGGGACATTCCTCGCGGCAGGCGGTAGCTCTTGCTGACGAGGTTGCTTATAAAACAGGTCTTTCGGGACGAAACCCTTTGCGAGTTGAAGGAAGGGGCGGAAATAATTGGTTGCTTGTTGACTACGGTGACGTTATCGTTAACGTTTTCGATAAACCGACTCGCGAATTTTATAATTTTGACCGCCTTCTGTCGGAAGATGACAGAGTTGATATATCTTCCATTGAAGAAAAAGTAGATAAAAAATTTGGATTTGAAAATAAAGAGGAAAATTAAGCTATGAATTACGACTACAAGCAAATTGAAGAAAAATGGCAAAAGGTTTGGGAAGAAAAAGAGCCCTTCAAGGCAAAACAGGATTTCTCGCTTCCTAAATACTATACTCTCGTTGAGTTTCCTTATCCCTCCGGACAAGGACTTCACGTAGGCCATCCAAGACCTTACACCGCCCTTGATATTATTTCAAGAAAAAAGAGAATGCAGGGCTATAACGTTCTCTTTCCTATGGGCTGGGATGCTTTTGGTCTTCCTACCGAGAACTTTGCGATAAAGAACAAAATTCACCCTAAAATTGTAACCGAAAGAAACGTTGCAAGATTTAAAAGTCAGCTTAAAGCGCTTGGACTTTCTTTCGACTGGTCACGTGAAATTAACACCACCGATCCCGGATACTATAAGTGGACCCAGTGGATTTTCCTCCAGCTTTTCAAAAAAGGACTCGCATATAAAAAAGAGGTTGCCGTTAACTTCTGTACCTCTTGTAAGGTTGTTCTTGCAAACGAAGAGGTTGTCAACGGTGTTTGCGAAAGATGCCAGTCTGCCGTTATAAGAAAGGTTAAGAGCCAGTGGATGCTCAAAATAACCGAATATGCCGAAAGACTTGCAGATGATCTTAAGGATCTTGATTACATAGAAAGAGTCAAGACCCAGCAGATTAACTGGATAGGCAAATCGCAGGGCGCAGAAATCGACTTTGATACTACAGCAGGGGATAAGCTTCGTGTTTATACGACAAGATGCGACACGCTTTTTGGTGCAACCTACATGGTTATCGCACCCGAGCACGCATATATTGATTCCTGGCGTGACAAAATTTCAAACTACGACGAGCTTCTTAAATACCGTGAGGAAGTGTCAAAGAAATCCGATTTTGAAAGAACCGAGCTTGTAAAAGAGAAAACGGGCGTTAAAATCGAAGGCGTTATGGCGATAAATCCCGCAACAGGTAAAGAAATTCCTATCTTCATTTCCGACTACGTTCTCGCAGGCTACGGCTCCGGCGCTATCATGGCAGTTCCGGCGCACGATGAGCGAGATTGGGATTTCGCTAAAAAGTTCGGCTTGCCAATAATTGAGGTTGTTGCAGGCGGCAATGTCGAAGAAGCTGCATTTACTGACGTTGAAACCGGAGTTCTTATAAATTCCGGCTTCCTTAACGGCCTTGAGGTTGCCGATGCAAAGGCAGCTATGATTAAATTCCTTGAAGAACGTGGAATCGGATGCAGCAAAAAGAATTACAAGCTTCGTGACTGGGTATTTTCAAGGCAGAGATATTGGGGCGAGCCCATTCCCGTGGTTGAATGTCCCGATTGCGGTTGGGTAGCTATTCCCGAAGAGGAGCTTCCTCTTGAGCTTCCCGAGGTTGATTCCTATGAGCCCACGGCAACCGGCGAATCACCCCTTTCACTTATGACGGATTGGGTTAACTGCAAATGCCCAAAATGTGGCAAGGATGCAAAAAGAGAAACCGATACGATGCCGCAGTGGGCAGGATCTTCATGGTATTTCTTGCGTTATTGCGATCCGCATAACGATAAAGAGCTTGCTTCCCGTGAGGCGCTTGAATATTGGATGTCTGTTGACTGGTATAATGGCGGTATGGAGCATACCACCCTTCACCTTCTTTATTCAAGATTCTGGTCTAAATTCCTTCACGACGTTGGCGTTGTTCCTCAGGCTGAACCCTATCTTAAGAGAACGAGCCACGGCATGATTCTCGGAGAAAACGGCGAGAAGATGTCCAAATCACGTGGAAACGTAGTAAATCCCGACGATATCGTTCGTGACTATGGCGCAGATACAATGCGACTTTACGAAATGTTTATCGGAGATTTTGAACAGGCAGCGCCCTGGAATCCTCAGTCTATTAAGGGTTGTAAGCGTTTTCTTGAAAGATTCTATAACCTTCTTGATATTCTTACCGATGAGCCCGATAACCGTGAGCTTGAAAAGATTATCCATAAGCTTATCAAAAAGGTAACCGGCGATATTGATACTATGAAGTTCAATACCGCAATAGCGGCTATGATGAGCGCTGTTAACTCGGTTTACGAAATCGGAAAGATAAACAAGAATCAACTTACCGATATGGTTAAGCTCCTTTCTGCATTTGCACCTCACCTTGCGGAGGAAATGTACGAGGCGCTCGGATATAAAGAACTCGTATCTCTCGCCGCTTGGCCGGAATATGACGAAAATAAGGCGAAAGACGATGCCGTTGATATGCCTGTTCAGGTCAACGGAAAACTTCGTTCCGTCTTGAAGCTTCCGGTAAGCGCTACCAAGGATGAAATTCTTGAAGCGGTACGTAACGATGAAAAGGTTATCGCCGCAATTTCCGGAAAAACCGTAGTTAAGGAAATCGTAGTTCCCGGCAAAATCATCAATATTGTGGTTAAATAACCCACCCTTTTTCACCGAAGGCAGTCAATCGGCCTTCGGTGAATTTTTTATTCAAAAAAACTTTTAAAAATAATGAAAAATCACTTGACAAAACGAATTTAGTGTGCTATTATATATAGGCTAATAGCTTTATGCGAGTGTAGTTCAATGGTAGAATTCCAGCCTTCCAAGCTGGTCGCGTGGGTTCGATTCCCATCACTCGCTCCAAATGCGCCCATAGCTCAGTGGATAGAGTGCCCGGCTACGAACCGGTAGGTCGAAGGTTCGAATCCTCCTGGGCGCGCCACTTAAAAGCACTTGCAAAAAGCAAGTGCTTTTTTATTTTAACAGCAAGCCTCTTTGCGCTTGACAACAGTATATATTTTTGATAAAATTATAATAAATAAATATGTGGAGTAAAAAATGAAATCTAAATTTATTCCTGATTATAGATTTGCCGTTTTTTCCGAGGTAACTATAGAGTTTCTTTTGTCTAACGGAATCAAGGGAGTGCTTCTTGATATAGATAACACCCTTGAGCCTTATGAAAATCCAACGCCCGGTCCTCACGTTGTGGCGTGGCTTAAATCGCTTGAAGAAAACGGAATCAAAGCGGCCTTTGTTTCTAATAACGGCAAAAATAGGGTGGAGCTATTTAACGAAAAGCTCGGTCTTCCTGCATATTATAAGGCAAAAAAACCCTTTAAGACCAATCTTATAAAAGCGCTTTCGGATATAAATTGTAAGCCGAGTGATGCAATATTTATCGGTGACCAGATTTTTACTGACGTTTATGCCGCAAAAAGAATGGGAATGCGGGCGGTTTTGCTTACGCCTATAAACGATAAACGGGATCCCTTTACAAAATTCAAGCGTATGCTTGAAAAGCCTTTCCTAAAAAAATATGAGAAAATGAACGGTGAGAAAAAATGACAAAGCTTGAAAAATTAAGAAATGAACTTAAAAGCCGTGATCTTGATGCGGTAATTGTCCTTGACGAGCTTAACCAGAAATATCTTTCGGAGTTTGCATTTACGGACGGACTTTTACTTATAACGAGAAAAACAGCTCATCTGATAACCGATTTCCGCTACTATGAGATGGCAGTAAAGGGTGCAAATCCCGAATTT
>JAZORS010000013.1:0-6792 GCA_045656725.1 Eubacteriales bacterium
GCCTCAAGACTTAAAAAGACCTCGGCCGAGGTTATCAAAAAGCTTATGCTTATGGGCGAGATGAAGGGACTTAACGACGTAGACGATTTCGCAACAGCAGAGCTTATCGCGGGTGAATTCGGCGCAAAGGTAACGCGCGAGATAGTAGTAACTATTGAAGAAAAGCTCTTCACCGAGGCAGAGGATAACGAGGCTGACCTTGAAGAAAGAGCTCCCGTTGTCTGTGTCATGGGCCACGTTGACCACGGTAAGACATCAATACTTGATGCTATACGACACACCAGCGTAACCAAGGGCGAAGCCGGCGGAATTACGCAGGCGATAGGCGCTTACAGAGTTAAGGCAAACGGCAAGGACATCACTTTCCTTGACACGCCCGGCCACGAAGCGTTCACGGCTATGCGTATGAGAGGCGCGAAGTCAACTGATATCGCAATTCTCGTTGTTGCCGCAGACGACGGCGTTATGCCTCAGACAATTGAGGCAATTAACCATGCAAAAGCGGCAGGAATTGATATTATCGTAGCTATAAACAAGATGGATAAGCCGCAGGCGAATCCCGATAATGTTCTTAATCAGCTTACGCAGTATGAGCTTGTTCCCGAGGAATGGGGCGGTGACGTTATATGCGTTCCCGTTTCAGCGCTTACGGGTATGGGTATTGATAATCTTCTTGAAAGCGTGCTCCTCGTTGCAGAGGTTAAGGAGCTTAAAGCTAACCCCAAAAGGCGTGCAAAGGGTATAGTTATCGAATCCAAGCTCGATAAGGGCAGAGGTCCTCTTGCAACCGTTCTTATTCAAAACGGAACATTGCACCAGGGCGACTACGTAATCGTTGGAAACGCGGTTGGTAGAGTAAGAGCAATGATTGACGACAAGGGCAAGAGCGTAAAGCTTGCAGGTCCTGCCGTTCCCGTTGAAATACTCGGTCTTGACGACGTTCCCCAGGCAGGTGATGAGCTTAATGCGGTTGAAGACGAGAAAATGGCAAAGAGCCTTGCTGACCAGCGCCGCGATAAGCAGCGCCAGGAAATTCTCGCGGCAAACGCAAGAGTTAATCTTGACGACCTCTTTAACCAGATTGCTGACGGTGTAAAGACGCTTAACATCGTTCTTAAAGCGGACGTAGCCGGCTCTGTTGAAGCTGTAAAGGCATCTCTTGTTAAGCTTTCTAACGACGAGGTTAAGGTCGCGGTTATTCACAGCGCTGTCGGCGGTATCACCGAGAATGATGTTATGCTTGCCGCCGCATCTAACGCGATAATCACGGGATTCAACGTGCGTCCCGATAAAAATGCGCTTGATTCGGCCGAAAGAAACGGTGTTGATATAAGAACTCACCGTATAATATACGAAATAATAGAGGAAATCGAAGCCGCTATGAAGGGTATGCTTGCTCCCACCTTCAAGGAGGTCATACTCGGCCACGCAGAGGTTCGTCAGACAATACGCGTTCCCAACGTCGGAACCATTGCGGGCTCGTATATTCAGGACGGTAAGATAACAAGACAGTCGCAAATCCGTATAGTAAGAGACGGTATAGTAATCTTTGAGGATAAAATATCTTCTCTTCGCCGCTTCAAGGACGACGTGCGCGAGGTTGCGTCGGGTTACGAGTGCGGTGTTGGCCTTGAAAAGTTTAACGACATTAAAGAAGGCGATATACTCGAAGCGTTTATAATGGAAGAGGTTAAGCGCTGACATTCCCCGCAACTTTCGATTTAAAATAACAAACACATCTATCACATTTATGTGAGAATAAAGAAAAAACCGAGATGCTGTGAAAAAGACAGTATCTCGGTTTTTATATTGCAAACAAGCGTTAAGCTTCTTCCTTTGTTATGTGTCTTATGTAATGGAAAATATACTGCTGTGCAAGGCCTGCGTATCTTCCGAGTGTGGAAGGGTCAAGAGAGCCGTTAAAATATTCGTCAATAGCGCGCTTCATCCAAACGTCAATCGGAAAAGCATCTAAATTACCGAAGCCGAAAAGAGCAACGCAAGAGGCAACCTTGTTGCCAACTCCTTTAATTTTGCTTAATTCCGAAATGGTGTAGGCGTAGCTTCTTGCGCCGGCAATAAGTTCAAGATTAACTTCGCGGGAGGTGACAGCACGCGCGGCATCTGTGAGATATTTGTAGCGGAAGCCGGGCTTTGAGGATAAGAGCTTCTCAGGGCTCGATAATACGTCTTCCGCTTTCGGAAAAGTATAGCAAGCTCCGCAGTTTATGCAATTTTCGTGACACGGGGCGGCATTAATTTTGCCAAGAGGACAAACGTCGACTTTATTTTGTAAGCATAAGTTTACACCGTACTCATAGCATATCTGTCCGATTATTTTTCTTATTCTCGGAATATTGTTGTTTTGCGATATGATAAAGGAAAAAAGCGCCTCCCAGCTGTTTTGGCGGAGAATTGCAATTCCTGCACCGTATTCGGCGGCACGGCGCAGCCACTCGGAGTCGGTGTTTTTTATTATTTTGAGGTTTATATCCTCATAGTCGGTATCAAGATCAAAATACGGAATTATAATTTCCCGAAAAACCTCTTCGCCCACAGAGTGAAAAACAAGCTCGCCCGGTGTTTTCTGGGAAACGAAAATCAGTTTATCCGCTATAACGGTCATATAATTTATGCCGTTTTCGTCATCCCCAAGACGCTGATGACGGAAGCATTGCCCGCATTCAAGTGTGTCTTTCAGCGAGTATTTTCCGAGTTCTTTTACCTCTATTGTATCCCTGCCGTTTTTATCCTTCTTTTTTTGCCAAAACATTCTTTTTCCCCTTGAAAAATAGCAATTTATATTGTATAATATAAAGTGAATAAATATTTTTATTTATTTTAACATAGTTCGACGTTTTTTTCAAGTATAAAAATCAGGCATTTTATGAGAAAAAGAGGAGATTTTGACATTGGAACAGATTTATACCATTCCGGTCAACGAGGCTTTTGATTCGGTAATAGAAAAACCGGAATGCGGCTGTCCTTTCTGTGTTCTTTACAGAAAGTTGCAGAACGATGAAATTGATATAATACTCGGCGCATCTATGATGGAGCCGGACATCAGAATAAAGACCAACGAGGAAGGCTTCTGTATTTCCCACTACAACATTATGCTTCGCAGAAAGAGAATGCTGGGTATGGGGCTTATGATGCAGAGCCATCTTGACGAGGTGGAAAAAAGGATAGACGGGAAAACGCTTCTCGGAAAAAAGGCAAGCTCCGCCGTGTCACAGCTCGCAGAGCTTGATGCGAGCTGCTACGTTTGCGGAAGAATAAACAAAAATCTTTCGGCAATGATTGCGACTGCGGTGTATCTTTTTGAATCCGATCCCGAATTTCCTAAAAAAATGGCAAAAAGCCCCTATTTCTGCTTGCCGCATTACAGAAGAATGATCGATTACGCGTCAAAGAAAATGAACAAGAGAACGTTCTCCGATTTTTATGATCTTGTGCACAAAATTGAGATAGAGCACGTTAAATCTCTTGAAAACGACGTTAGCTGGTTTTGTAAAAAATTTGATTACAGATACGATGAAGAGCCCTGGTATAATTCCAAGGATTCAGTCGCGCGTTCAATAAAATTTTTGTCGGGAGATCTAGGTCTTGACGATTAGATCTAGGTCTTTAAGGAAGGAAAGTAGTGTATGATAATTGAAAAGATTTGTATTAAATCGTTCGGTATGATCAAGGATCTTACTCTTGAATTTTCAAACACCATAAACGTTATTGAGGGGCAGAACGAAGCAGGAAAGAGCACTGTTGCCGCGTTTATCAAATATATGCTTTACGGGTTTGATAACGACTCAGGAGAAGGCGGCGACAGCGAAAGACAAAAGCATCTTAACTGGGAGGACGGCACGGCGGCAGGCACGATGACCGTTCTTGTCAACGATAAAAGATATCTTATAACGCGTGCTACTACTCTTGCCGATAATTCCGATCGCCCGCTTTATAAGGAGGAGTCGTCAATTACCGATCTTGAAACGGGCTCGCCGGCATTCGGAAGAGTTCCTGCCGGAGAGGTTTTCTTCGGGGTTGATAAGGAGCTGTTCGAGAATACTGCGTTTGTTGGGCAGATAGGCGATTCTTCTATAAACCGAGGGTCTGTTAAGGAATCAATAGAGAATATTCTTTTTTCGGGAAACGAGAGAATAAATAATCAGCGTGCCGCAAATATGGTTGCTGAAAAAATGGATGGACTTCTCGGCAGTGTCGGCGGAGGAGGCGCAATTTTTGAGCTTGAACGTCGTTCAAGAGAATTTGAAGAGCGCTTTAAGAGGGCGGACGAGATAAACCGCGATATTCTTGCCAAGGAAGCAAAGCTTCACGAAATCCGTGCGGAGCGAGAAAAGGAAATCAATCACGAAAAGAAGCTTATTGATCTTGATAAGTGCTATGATAATTTGAAAATCATCAAAAGCTTCGATGATCTTCACGATTATGAGAGACAGCTGGATGCAAAAACGGAAGAATACGCGCAGTTCGTCAGCGAAAATGCAGTCAGAGATTTCGTTCCGGACGGAAAGTACATAACTGAACTTTCACTTGCAAGACGCGGTGTTGACGATGGCTACCGTTCTGTTCTTGAAGCGGAAAATGAGTATGAACGCGCGAAGGGCGCGGTGGGTATAACCCGTGAAATAGAAAACGCAATTTTCCTCTCGGACGATTACGGCGGAGAGGAGACCCTCGAAAAGAAAGCGACAAAATATGCAAGGGATAACGTGAAAAACGTTACGCTTCTCGTCTTGATGGGCCTTGTCGCAATTGCTGCCGGCGTTGTGGAAATCGTTGCAACCGGTGTGCTCGCCGGGGTGCTGTTCAGAGTTTTATTCGGGCTTATCGGTGTAGCGGCGATAGCTATGATTTTTGTTTTCGCCTTTAAGATTCGGAAAAATAAAAACGAGCTCGTTTCGCTTCAAAACAAGTTCGCAACAAATTCTTTGTCCGACCTTAAAGCTAAGCTTACCGTTATAGGTGAAGCTCGCAGAAAACGCGACGATATGATAGATGCAATTGAGAGTGCGCGCCTTGCCCTTGAAGGAGCAAAAGAGGATTTCTCTCGCGCCAAGGAAGAGCTTAACGAGTGTGTTAGTAAATGGGGCGGTAAAATACCCGCGGAAAATATCAACGAGTATCTTGATGCGCTTGACGAGCGAGTGAGAAATTTCCTCGACAGAGAGTCGAAGCTCAGGCAGGAAAAGTGTGAGCTTGAAATCAAGGTGCGCGAAACCCGTTTGCTTCTCTCCGGTAAGAGTGAGGTCGGCATAAGAGCGCAGGTTTCTCCCTTAAAGCGCAAGGTGCTTTCGGAAATAGACCGGGACGGAATTGTAAACGGAATTGCTGTGTGCCGCGAAAAGATACTTTTGCTTGAAGCTCAGGCAAAGAAGATAGAGGATGAGCTTGTTGAACTTAAACTCTCGGCAAGCGATCCGGCGGAGCTTTATTCAAAGATGCAAGCAAACGAGGCGAGAATCACGGAGCTTCGCGAAAATTACGAGGCTTATAAAATCGCCTATGAAGCGATAAACAGTGCAAGCGATAACCTCAGGGAAGAAATATCACCGCGTCTTGGTGAGTTTTCCGCAGAGATTATGGGAATAATGACCGATAAAAAATATACGGATATAGACGTAAGCGACGGACTTAAAGTGTCCTTCCTTGCGCCCACGGGTGAGAAAAAATCCGTTGACTTTATGTCAGGCGGAACGAGGGAGCTTACCTATATTTCCGTTCGTATGGCGCTTATAGATATGCTTTATTCGGAGGCAACTCCTATCGTGTTTGACGAAAGTTTTGCGCATCAGGATAACGTAAGGGCAAAGTCGATGATGCGCGCTATTGGATATCTTGCCGAAGAGGGCCACCAGAGCTTTATCTTCACCTGCCGTGCCAGAGAAGCGACTTTGGCAAAGGAGATTTCCAAGAAAACCACCGTTTTCCGTCTCTCGACACGTGAGGAAGCAATTATTTAATTTTGAAAAGGAATCTCGGAAATGTCCCCTAAAATTCTTTTGGTCGGAAGCTCGGCTATGGAGCTTCTCCTTAACGTAAAACGCCTTGCTGATGCGGGTGAGGTTCTCACTGATAACGGCGGAATAACTTATTCTCCCGGGGGCAGTGGCGCTTGCGCGGCGATTGCTCTTGCGAAGCTTGGCGCGGATTCGGTTTTTGTCACTCGCCTTGGCAGAGATCTTTACGGGCAGAAGTTATATAATTTTTACAAGGAATCGGGTGTCGACACCGCATTTATCAAGGTTGACCGCGAGTGTCCGACCGGATTCAGCATGAAAATAAACGAGGCATCGGGCAAAAGCAGGACTATGGTATTCCCGGGGGCTAACGAAAAGCTCGCTCAGGATGCAGTGGTCGAGGCATTTTCTACGTCGCCCGACGCGGTTTTCATAAACTTTGAAAGCTCCTTCGAGGTGGCAAAGAAAACCGCCGAGATGGCAAGGGAAAGAAACATCCCCGTTTTTCTGGATGCAAGCCCTGCCAACGCTAATTTTCCGCTTGACACCTTGCCGAAGGTTGAGTTGTTCGTTGTAAGTTATGACGAGGCGTTTCGCTATACCGGCATCAAGCCGACGGGAACGCAGGAGGCGCTCAGATGCGCTCTTAATCTTTCAAGAAAGATAACGGCGAAATACATCGTTATAAATCTCAGGGACAGAGGCGCTGTCATTTATAACGGAAAAAGATGCGAGGTGGCGGGAGTGCCCGCAGTTGAAAAATGTGTTGATACGTCTGCGGCAGACGATGCCTTTTCTGCGGCGCTAACGGTTGAAT
>JAZORS010000014.1:0-5342 GCA_045656725.1 Eubacteriales bacterium
CCCATTTTAAGCGATCTGCGCCTTGGCGCCTCACTTCGCAGTGTCGGAAATGAAATATTCAAATCAACGCCCCTGCTCAACACCGTAAAATACGCAAAAAGCGAAGAGGAATTTTACGCTATTGAAAATATCTTAATCACAGCGAAAACCCTTGAAATCAATTATAATCCAAGGGCAATCAAAATAGAAATCCCTCTTTCTACAACGAGCTTCTATACAGAGGGTGTAACGGTCGGAGGAAGCGTATGGGCTTACGAGGAAAAAACCGAAAGGCGCTCGGACGTTGTCAGGGGAATTCTTCTCTATGCAGACCGCGATGTGCTTGAAGGCAAGCATGTTGTAACGACAGGACACTTTCATTATCCCACCCATCCGAAAAGCGTTGAATCATGCAGTCTTTTCAAAACATTGGAGTACGAGATTCCGTCATCGGTCATCGTTTATTCTTCCCGCGTCTGCGAATGCTTTGACGGTCGAATATTCATTTCCGGATTTTCCGAAGCTCCAAACGCCGTGCTTTTCTCCTCCCGCGACAGAAGCGGAAAGAACAATCCGCTTTATTTCAGTATCGCAAATTATTTTGAGGACGGACTCGGCAGATACTCCGTTGCTTCCATGCTTGCGGTTGGCAATTCCCTGGCGGTATTTAAAAAGGGCGACGACGGCTCGGGAAGCATTTTTTATCACACACCCGTCTCAAACGATTCTCTGCTTATTCCAAGAATTTATCCCGTAAGCTACGTTCACTCCGGCGTTTCGGCACTAGGTGCGTCGATATCCTTTTACGACGACCCGATTTTTGTTTCTCCCCTCGGCATAACGGCACTTGACAAGGAACAGATAAACTATGACCGCAGTGTCAGCTGCCGCTCGGGAAACGTAAATTCGCGGCTGTTATCCGAAAATCTTGAAGAGGCATCGCTGGCTTCCTGGTGCGGCTATCTTGCTGTTCTTACCGACGGAAGAATTTATCTTGCCGATTCAAGACAGACCTACCGCGACGAGCTTGGAAAGCTGCAATACGAATGGTATTTTCTTTCCGGAATAGGCGCATTCTTAGGCGACCAAAGCGTTTTTCGCTATTCAAGCGAAGCGCCCGACGGCTTTGAGGTGCATGAGAATACAGACGAGATTGTTCCGGGAGAGATTTCGAACGTTTTTGACGATTACGGAAACCTTATATACTACACGGTAGAAAACGGTATAAAATACCGAGTTTATAGGACCCTTGAAAGAAAAGGAGGAACGTTTTGTCCGGCGAAGGTTCTGGCCTCTGACGGAAAGGGGCGTCTGTTTTTCGGAACTGCTAACGGAGATATCTGCATATTCAACAACGACCGACGCGGAATGCGCTCGCCAAACGTTTGCTATGACGAGAGCTTTGACGACGAAAGCTACAAGCTGATTATGGGAAGAAGAATACACCCCGATTATTACAACTTCCAGGGTCATGCGCCAAAATACGTGCTTAGCACGGTAAGCGACAACTGCGAAATGCCTCATTTTACCAAAAGCACCGTTAAAAACTCACTTACCGCAAGGATAAAGTGCTTCGGCAAGGGTGATATGACACTTGACGTTGAAACGAACACAAACGGTTATAAGGAGATAGCGTCATTTACGGATTCCGATATTGATTTTTCAAATATCAATTTCTCCTCGTTCAGCTTTTATACTGATAACCGCCTATCCATTCCAACCGCGGAAAGAGAACGCGGCTGGTGTGAAAAACGGCTCACTGTTTCATCAAACACGGCAAACACCCCTCTTGGCATATATTCCTTGACCTACCGCTTTACGATAAAGGGTCCGGTCAGGAAAAAAATTTAAAAGGAGATAATAATGAATACACAAAACATAAGCGATGCGGAAATCGAAGAGCTTAAAATATCAAACCTTCCGACAAGACCGACAGCACCCGAGCATTACGGAGGGGCGGGCTACACGGCAAGAGATATGAAGGCGGCATTCGACCGCTTGCCGCTTTTCATCGTTGAACGCCTCAACTCCTTGATTGAGGATGTTTCGATACTTGAAGAAAGAATTAACTCGCTTGAAGGAGAAGCTTAAAATGACAAAAATTGTTTACAATATCCGAAACGGCTTTTACGAATGCACCGAGCTTCTAAGCGAAAAGGGTGAGGGCGGAATTCTTATTGTGTGTCCCAAGGAAACTACGGGTGAAATCAGCTTAAAGGGCACACGCAAAAAACTTGAAAACGCCACTGTAAAATTTGACACGCCCCCACTTGACAATCAAATTATCGAGCCGCTTTTACACAAAGGAAGAAAGAACATCCCCCTTGAAAGGATTTATTTTTCCGGCGGTGTTGCGCTGACGCTTCCCAAATCAGACGGCTACGTAAAAGCGCTTTCTGAGCTTGTTGGAAAACAGCAAAAAGTAATAGAGGAGCTCACAGCGCGCATTGACAAACTTGATTCCGCCGTTTTCGGAACGAATTTTTTTTAGAAAGGAAAAAATATGAAAAGAAAAATCACACTTATCCTCGTTTTTATTCTTGCATTTTCCCTCTTATTTGCCATAAGCATAAATGCCTATGACGAAGGGGCGAGTGAAGAAACAACGCAAAACGAAGCCGAAGCTCCCACTTCGCCCTCCGACGGTACATACGAAGAAAACGATAATTTCTTTACCGTTTTATACGAAGGCATAAAGACAAACGCTGATAAAATATTATCAGCTCTTGCCTTCCTCGGCTCTCTTGTTATCGCATTCGCATATAAGCGCGGTCTTTTTCCCTTTGTTGAAAAGTCGCTGACTTCCCTCTCGGGCGCTGTTGTTAAATTAAGAAGCGAAACAGAGAAAAACGCGGCAAGTGAAAATGAGTTTCTCGCAGCACTTGCGGACAAGCTCAAAAAAACCGAAGATATTATCCTCGGCTTCACAGAATCCTTGCAAAAGCTTGAAAATGAGCTCTCTATGTTTGCGGAAGAAAAGGGAGAAAGAGAAAAGCTCAAGCTCATTATGGCTGCTGAGGTAGATATGCTAAACGAAATAATTATGGCAAGCTCCCTCCCTCAATATCAGAAGGACAGGGCCGGCGAATGCTTTATGAAAATGAAAGCGAAGCTTAATACGGAGGAAATCGGAGATGCGCCTCGGAATTAAACCCCTTGTTCTGCGCACAGTAGGGCTTATTTTTTGCACGGTCCCCGTCATAGCGGCTATATTCTCATATTTTCCGCTTTGGAAAGAACGGGGCGCGGAAAGCGTTTTGTCCGGATTTACCCTGCTTTTGCTGCTTCTGTCACTTGTGCCGTTTTTTAACGTCATAAAGAAGGCGCTTCGCTCCCCCGCCGCCCACACCATGTGGTTTATTGCATTTGTTTTCTTTTTCGTTTTTTCCAAAATTGCTGACGAAATGACAGTAATATCATTCGTGGGCTTTCTCGGTAATCTTATAGGAGCGTTTTTCTTTAAGATATCCGGTAAAATTTCAAACCGAACGAAAAATACAATTCAAGAGGACGGTAGAATATGAAAAGCTTTGAAGCCTCCCTGCTCGAATCTGGCGATCTTATAAGACGCGCCGGCATGAAGCTCATAAATAACGCGGGTCGCGCCATTGCGGTAATAACGCTTATAGTTGCAATAATGGTTACCTTTACCGACCTGAGCTTTTCCGGCTTCGGCGCAAAAAATTTCACCGCAACCGTGATAATTATGCTTATTGCTTCGTATCTTATTTATTTTTCGATGGAGGACACCGGTGAAAAATCAGGCGAGGACACCGAAGAATACAAACACGCACTCGCAAGCTACAAAAAGACACGGGATAAAATAGGCGCTGATAAAATAGATGCCCTTCGCGTATTCTGCCACGACTATTCTCTTGCGGAGCTTGAATACCGCATAACAAGTCAGCTTGCCGGATACGGAGAAAGCCGCACGCGCTTTGAAGAATACCTTGGCGGCGAAAGGAATTTTCCTAAAAGAAGCTTACGCGCATTCCGACGCGCTGCGGCTCAAAAAGCCGTACCTCTTACCCCGAAAACACTGCTTTCAAAGGAAACACTCCACTCAAAAAGCGAGCTTTCCAACCCCGAATCGTTCAAGCTTTTGCGCCTGTTTATCAATCTTATTCCGACTACCGTATGCATGATTTTAACGGTCAGCATCATACCGAGCATAAGAGAAGATATGACGCTTTCCGCAGTTATTGAGGGAATACTTAAGCTTTCAAGCTTACCGATTATCGGGCTCCGCGGATTTGTTGCAGGTTATGCGCACGTAAAGGAGCGCGGCGTTATGTGGCTTGAAACGAAAACGCGCCTGCTTGAAGCATTCCTTGCGGCTTAAAAAAACAGAAAAGAGCTCTTGCAAAACGGGAGCTCTTATGGTAAAATTATTTCATAATAAGATCTAATTTTTTACTTTTTAAAAAGAGGGGGGGATAACGGTGATATACTGCGAAGAACGCGACCTGATAGAAATATCCGTATCAGAGCTCGTTAAAATATCAAGACGGCACTTATCCCCCGTTCCCCCAAGAGATGAGGACGAGCCCGAGATGACAGAAGCATCCGGGCTCGGACTTAAAATTTCGGGAAATTCCGGCGCCGCACCGATAAAAACGCGGCTGCCCTTTCAGATAAATGAGTTTCATTTTGAATTATGCGCAAATCTTATAACACGCGACAAAACCCTTTTACTCATCAAAGAAACAAGTGATGACACCGACAAAATAAGGAAAGAAACACTTGACCAAGCTCGCGGCGAAGCATTTATCTCGGCTTATGTTTGGGTTATTGAAGACGGACTTGACGCTGTCGATATCAGCTGCGTTTTCGTTAATACCGCCATCGGTAAAAGCAAAGAGCAGAGGGAAAGCGTAAAATTTAACACGCTCCGACGCTTCTTCGATAAATGCATCGCCCTTATGGCTCTTTATGCGAAGCCGGAAATAGAGCGCGTAAAATATCGTCTGCCAACCCTTGCAAAGCTCCGCTTTCCCTATGACAAAATGAGAGAGGGGCAACGCGAGTTTATAGAAAGCGTTTATAAAAGCACAGTAAGAGGCGGCACTCTTTTTGCCGCCGCACCCACAGGCACGGGTAAAACCGTTTCCGCATTATACCCTGCGTTATTGGCTCTTGGACGGAAAAAATGCCAAAAGATTTTTTATCTTACCCCAAAAAACACCACGGCAATCGCGGCGGCGGAATGTATTGAGCTTTTTGCATCCTTGGGCGCAAATATTAGGGCTGCCGTTTTATACTCGAAGGAAAAGCTATGCAGAAAAAGGCTTATCTGCCGCGAGGACAAGGACTTATGCCAAAACAGACGGGCAAATAATATTTCCGAAGCAACTCTTGCTCTT
>JAZORS010000015.1:0-3544 GCA_045656725.1 Eubacteriales bacterium
GAGGTGATGAAATGAAAAAAACAGTTGCAGTTATTTTCGGCGGAGAAGGCGCGGAAAGGCGTATTTCGGAATTAAGCGCCGCGTGTCTTATTAAAGATTTGTCAGGCAGCTTCAACGTGCTCCCCATCGGCATTGACACTGACGGAAGCTGGTATATTTTCTCGGGCGACCCCGAGCTTATCAAATCTTCCGATTGGAATCTTGATTCCTCACGGCTTGCCCCAACGTATCCTGTGCGGATTTCGGGAAAATCCGGTTTTTTCCGGGACGGAGAGCTCTTTCCCACGGACCTTGCGTTCCCTGTTTTACACGGAGATTTCGGTGAGGACGGCAACGTGCAGGGCGCGCTCAAGTGCGCGCATATATCCTATATCGGCTCGGACGTGACCTCGTCGGCTCTCACGGCAGACAAAGCATACACCAAAATCATTGCCGAGCATCTCGGTATTCCGACAGCCCCTTGGATTATACCAAGCGGCAACGCGCGCGCCGCGAGGCGCGAGGCGGAAATGAAGCTCGGCTACCCTATGTTCATAAAGCCAAGGCGCCTTGGAAGCTCCATCGGCGCGGCGGCGGCAGAGAGTCCTTCCGAATTTATGAAGGCGTATAGCGACGCCTACGAGGCAAGCGGCGGCCTTCTTATGATTGAGCGGCGCGTGAATATAAAACGCGAGCTTGAATTTGCCCTATACGGCGGTAAGGAGCGCTTCATATCGGGCGCGGGCGCTATAAACACTTCGGGCGAGGAATACAGCTACGAAAAAAAATACGAAAGCGGTGACGGCTACACCGAAATTTCACCGAAAATAGACAAACGCACACTTCGCCTCGCAAGAATGTGGGCGCGTAAGATTGCGGATTTTATAGGCCTTGGCAATATAGCAAGAATAGATTTCTTTCTGACTGGTACGGGCGAGCTTATCTTCAACGAGATAAACTCTATTCCAGGTATGACCGAAACGAGCTTGTATCCAGAGCTTGTCAGGTGCGTCCTCGGAAACCGAAGCTTCCCTCTCGACCTGATTGATTCGGGCAAGTGGCAATGATTGGCATCTTCGACAGCGGAGTCGGCGGGTACACCGCCCTTTCGGAAATCAGACGGCTTGCGCCGCGCGCAGATCTTATCTATCTTGCCGACACGAAAAACGCGCCATACGGCACGAAAAGCGAGGATGAGCTAGTTTCCTTGGTTTGCCGCGATATTGACCTGTTGGCAAATTCGGGTGCTGAGAAAATACTGATTGCCTGCTGCACGGCAAGCACGGTATACCCCCTTCTTGACAAAAGTCGACAGAGCATTTCCGTACCGATAATCTCACCTGCGGCAAGGCGCGCGTCGCGCGTGACCAAAAACGGCAGAATCGGTGTTATAGCTACCGAAAGAACGGTTTTATCCCACGCATTTTCAAAGGCGCTCGGCTCATGCGAGGTTTTTGAAGCTCCTGCGCAAAAGCTGGTTTCTCTGATTGAAGCCGGCGAGCGCGACGGACGGATGAGCAATAAAACCAAAAGCTATCTTAAAGATTTGCTTTTTCCCCTTTCGGAAAAAGGAATCGACACACTTATTTTAGGTTGCACACACTTTCCGCATCTTGAAAAGGAAATAAACAAAATTCTACCGAAGGTCAGAACGGTCAGCCCCTCCCGTGAAGGAGCAAGGGAGCTTCTTTCGGTATATAAAGGCCGTGGCAACGGCAAAATAACTTATCTTAACTGAAAAAACTATCTTCCCTGCGGACTTGTCCGCTGTGGAATCAACTAAAAAACAGGAGATTTAAAATGGCAAAATATAGACGAGGAAGAATAAACGACGCGGTAGCCGAGGAGCTTGCGATAGCTCTCGGTAACGTGCGCGAGCCGAAGGTTATAAACAATTTCGTAAGCATTACCCGTGCGGACGTTGCTCCCGACTTAAAGTATGCAAGCGTATATTTTTCTTGCATAGGAGATTCGGACGAGGCACTTGCCGGGCTCAAAAAATGCACGGGGCTCCTCCGCCACCACCTCGCCGTAACGCTCAATTTAAGAATAACCCCCGAGCTTCATTTCGTGAAGGACGGCTCTATCGAGCACGGAGCGAGAATAGCAAAGCTTCTTGACGAGGTTATGAATGACGGAGAAAAAGAAAATGACTGAATACAAGAAGCTATCCGCCGGGGAATGCGCCCTGCGGCTTCTCGATATAGAAAAGCCCCTCGTTCTTATGCACGCGCGCCCCGACGGCGATACTGTCGGCTCGGGAATTGCCCTATATAGAATCTTTGAGGCGCTTGGAAAAAGTCCGCGTTATATATGTGAGGACAAAATACCGAAGCGACTTGAATTTATCACCGAAGGCTGTGCGGCGGCAAGCGGCGGCGATGGTTACGGGGTCGTGGCGGTTGATATTGCGTCACCGAAGCAGGCGGGCGATATATTGAACCGTCTGCCCAAGCCCACCCTTATGATAGACCACCATGCTTTCGGCGAGCAGTTTGCCGACGGATATATAGCCGGCGGACTTTCAAGCGCGGGCGAGGCGGTGCTTGACGTTTGCGAGGAGCTCGTTAAGCTCGGCAAGATAACTCTGACGAAAGAGATAGCTTACCCCATCTATGCCGCAATGTCGTCCGACACGGCGGGCTTCCGCTACTCCTCGGCAACCGACTCAACCTACAAAAAAGCGGCAAAGCTTATAAATCTCGGAATCGATTTTTCCGATATTAACCACCGCCTCTTTAACTCAAAGCTCCCCGAGCAAATCAGGGCGGAGGGCTTTATATCCTCAAAAATAGCCGTAAAAATGGACGGACGTGTGGCTTACGCAACCGTAACGAAAGCGGAGCGCGAAAAAATCTCGGCGCCGTTTGAGTTCTTTGAAACGGCAGTTGACATAGTAAAGCAGCTTTTCGGTGTTGAAATTGCCTTTGTAGTCAAGGAAACCGATTCGGGAGAATTCCGCGCCTCGCTTCGCTCCACCTCGCACAATATTGCGAAAATAGCCGTACAGTTCGGCGGAGGCGGTCATATCCGTGCCGCAGGCTGCTCACCCGAAGCAAAGGACGCAGAAGAAGCCGCCGCTATGATACTTTCGGCTATCGAAAAAGAAAACTACTTTAATTAAATATTTTGGTTAAAAGCTTAAAAATTCCGGAATTTACACGGTATAAACGGAGAGTTTTAAATGAAAAAAGTAAGAAAAGCTATAATTCCCGCAGCAGGCCTTGGCACAAGGATGCTCCCCATCTCGTGCGCCGTTCCAAAGGAGATGCTTCCCATCGTTGACCTTCCGTCAGTTTACTATCTCGTTGAGGAAGCGGTAAAAAGCGGAATCAGGGAAATTCTCATAATTACAAACAGGGATAAGGAATCTATGGAGAATTTCTTTGACCTTTCCCCCGAATATATGTCTGCCCTTTCAGCAAAAGGAAAAACAAAGGAGCTGGACATGCTAAAAGAAATCGCGAATATGGCTGACGTTTATTTTCTTCGCCAGCGCGAAACAAAGGGCCTTGGCCACGCGGTCGGAAGGGCGCGCGCTTTCGTCGGGGACGAGCCGTTTGCC
>JAZORS010000016.1:0-3834 GCA_045656725.1 Eubacteriales bacterium
TGCATTTCTTTTATACATTCGTATTCTATTTCGAATGCCGCTCTTGCGGCGGCAAGGCTTTCGTTTTTCATAGCAATTTTCCTTTTATTAACTCTTGCTTACACGTGAAGCTCGTCCCATGCACGACGCAGGTTAAAGAGCATTTCCTCAACCATAGCGTAGGGGTCAGCGGCTTTAAGAATACCGCTGGTTGAGCCGGTTGCCTGTGCTCCGAGCTTTATGGTGTTGTAAACGTCCTGTCCGTTTGAGATTCCTGCGCCCTGAAGCACCATAATGTCGGGGTTGATTTCTTCAACGGTGCGGATAGTTTCGATAACGTAGTTTGAGTCGCTGGTCGTGCCGGTGCCGATAAGCTCGGTGGGCTCTGCAACTATCATATTGGGCGCCATTTTTGCGATTTTCTTAACGTCTTCAACAGTGTCGGCGCAAACGATGGTTGCAAGTCCGACCTCGTCTGCACGGCGAATGGTTTTTTCAAGGGTTTCCATATCAAGAGGCTTTTCTGCATGGTTAAGCATAACGCCCGTTGCGCCTGCCGCCTTGACTGCTTCGGGAAGAACGCTTCCAAGGCCTCGTCCGGGAACAAGGGCATCCATGTGCTGCGCAAAAACGAAAATTCTCTCGGTGTTGTCAGCAAGCAGCTTAATGTCGGTGTACTGGGGCGTGACTATAACGTCAACGTCATATTTCATAGCGGTTTTATCAATAACCTTGGCAAGCTTTAACATTGCATCGCCCCAGATTATTGCTTTCGGGCCAACTTCAAAAAAAGGCGGCTTTATTTTTACTCCATTATACATAAGTGAGTCCTTTCTAAATAAAATATTTTATAGTTTTATTATAGTACATTCCGCTTTTTTTGTCAACAAATTTTTCTTCGTTTTTATTATCTTTTTTAGACTCTCAAAAGCAAAACGAAAGATTTTTATTTCGATTCAAAAGCAAACGAAAAGAAAAATTTTCATTCGAAAGCATTGACTTTCCGTTTGAAATATGCTATTCTTCAAAGTGAAAGTGAAAAAAGGAGAATGTTATGACCTCGGAACAGAGAAAGCAAAAGATAAGCGACCTATTAAAAGAAAACGGAACTGTCCGCGTTACAGATTTGAGCCGTCTTTTTGAGGTCAGCGAGGTAACCGTGCGCTCGTATTTAGAGGATATGGAGAAAAAAGGGCTTCTTTCCCGCGTGCACGGGGGTGCTGTAAGCTCCTATAAGCCGTATTACAGCATGAATTTAAGCCAGCGCCTTGAAGCAAACCAAAAGGAAAAGGTTGAAATCGCCGAGAGGATAGCCTCATTTATTGAGCCGAATGACACGGTTATGCTCAACGCCGGCACGACCACGCTTCTTGCGTTCCGAAAATTCCCTGCCGATTACACCTTAAATATAGTAACGAACTCTGTTTCCATAGCTCTTGAAGCGTCGGGAAATCCGAATTACAACGTAATTCTGGCGGGCGGCTCGGTTAATACGAAATATCAGTTTACCTACGGTAACGATGCTGTTGCGCAGATAAAAAAATACCATGCCGACAAGCTCATTCTTTCGGTAGACGGAATAGATACCGAGCGTGGCTTTACCACCTACTACGATAAAGAATGCGCCGTTGACACGGCTATGATAGAGCAGTCGGGGCTTTGCATAGTTGCCGCAGACTCTTCAAAATTCGGCCATAGCGCCTTTGCCAAAATAAGCCACGTGTCCGTAGCTGATTATATCGTAACAAACGCACCGCAGGAAGAGAGCTTCCGAGAGGAGCTTTTGGCTCTTGGGGTGAGGATAATTTCATAAAAGGTGTTTTCTTCAAAATATTTGGAAAAAAGCAAGGGCATAGGTACTGATTTGAATACCTATGCCCTTTTCGTTCGGTTCTCTCCAAAGGCGGCAGAGCCTTTTTATTTTACATCGTTTTGCGGTAGTTATCAATATTCTGGTCTTCGTTGTAGCTTGGGTCGCCCGGGAATATGCCGTTCATCTCTTGCATTATGTGATACGCTCTTTTGCGCAGCTCGTCAGCGGCTTCGCGGGGCGGGAGTGTTTTGTCGGCATAAAGCGGCTCGCCGATATGCAAATCAACGAACGGGCCATTGCCGAATATTTTTCTGAATCCCTTGCGCGGACGGAATGACATTGTTATTGGGATAAGCGGCTTGTCATATTTTACCGCATATCTGAAAACTGCGGGCTTTAAAGGTCTTATATCGGGATAGAAATACCAAAGCGAGCCCTCGGGAAATACGTGCAGCCAGCGTCCGCTTTCCACCACCTTGTCGAGCCCGTGCTTAAATGCCGCCATTGAATGAACGTCCTCCTCGGGAATAGGCATTCCGCCGAGAATACGCATATAGGGCTGAAATCCGCTTTCAAAATTCGGCTTCCACGCGGGAAAATAGCTGATGTGAGGGCGGATTGCCTTCAAAACGCAGAGATAGTCCCACATAAAAACGTGGTTTGATATGGTGATAGCTCCGTTTTTGAATTCTTTTCTGTGCTTTTTGAATTCCTTTCTGCCGTATATCACAAGTCCGTGAGTCAGGCGCGTCAAGGGAAAAACTACAAGGTGCAAAAGCGCGGCAACGCATGCTCTTTTGATTCGGAATCCAAATCCGTGAGGCATATATTCGTAGTTTTCGTCCAAGTGGAGCTCTTTTGTGCGCTTGAGCTCAAGCATGTGCTCGTCGCTACGCTCTGGATAAGTATAATCAAGATTATGGCGGTAATACATTGCAAGGTCCTTATAATAAAGAAATGAAGTTTTTGGTGTTTGACATTATAAAGAGGCACTGAAACGTGCCTCTTTGGGTTAGACTTGTTAACTAGATTCAGACAATAACCGCTTCTGCGGTATCCTTTATTTCGTCGGTTATTTTAGAGATTCCATTGATTTGTTCGGGTGTATAGAAGGTAGGAACGACGGAGCGGAGAGCTTCCGTTATTTCGGGCGAGTGCATTTGATGCTGACATTTTTCAACCGCCTCTTTGAGAATGGCGAGCTTTTTCTCTACGTCCTCTCTCAAAAGCTTTTCCTCGTGCTCAATGAAAATCAAGTCGTTTTCAGTTTTTTGCAGGTTTTCCTTTTTAACGAGAAGCTCCTCGTAAAGCTTTTCTCCGGGGCGCAGACCGATTTCCTCTATCATTATGTCTTTATAGGGCTCGTAGCCGGAGAATCTTATCATATTGAAAGCCAAATCAAGAATCTTGACGGGCTTGCCCATATCGAGAACGAAGAGCTCGCCGCGCTTCGCCATAGCTCCCGCTTGCATAACGAGACCGGATGCTTCGGGGATTGTCATAAAGTATCTTATTATGCGCTTATCGGTTATGGTAATCGGGCCACCTGCGGCTATTTGCTTATTGAAAAGCGGGATAACGGAGCCGTTTGAGCCGAGAACGTTGCCGAATCTTACTGCGCTGAATGAGGTTTTGCCGTCGTTTCTGCAACGGATAACCATCTCACACATGCGCTTACTTGCGCCCATAACATTGGTCGGGTTAACCGCCTTGTCCGTTGAAATGAGAATGAATTTCTCCGTTCCGTATTTCTCTGCCATATCGGCTGTATTATACGTTCCGAAAACATTGTTCTTTATCGCTTCCGCATTGCTGCGTTCCATGAGGGGAACGTGCTTGTGCGCGGCGGCGTGGATAACGAGCTGGGGGCGCAGACGGCGCATAAGAGCCGCAAGGTGCTCCTTATCGCGCACGGACGCGATGTGTACCTCAAGGTCAAGGCTGTGTCCGTAGGCGCGTACCAGCTCCTGCTGAATTTCATACGCGTTGTTTTCGTAAATATCAACTATTATCAGCTTTTGGGGGTTGAAGCGTGCGACCTG
>JAZORS010000017.1:0-4381 GCA_045656725.1 Eubacteriales bacterium
CAACGAGGCTAACCCCATCGTCAATAGTCCGAGAGCCGACGTAAACGTCCTCGCCCATCGAAATGAGCTTTTCGAGATATTCCGTTTGACTTCTGTCGCTTCCGCACACCTTACAGCCGAATTTTTTTGCTAATAAAAAGACGGAATACATACCGACTCCGCCAACTCCGACAAACTGCACCCGACTTTCCCCGTCATTTATAGCTTTCCATATTGCACGTGGGCCCATCGCTGTATTAAATTTCGACATATATATCGCTTTTATGCCTCGCTTCACTCTTTATTTCGGCAAAACCGAAGAATATTCACAATATATTAAAAGAAAATGCCAATTCTTCTTGAATATTATTAATATTCTTACTGTATACTATATGCATACTTTAAAAAAAGTGACAAATCAGAAAGGTGTTTCGCTATGTTACAAATCACAGACATTAAAATCAGAAAATTTTTTGACGAGGGCCCTATGAAAGCCATCGTTTCCGTTACGTTTAACGACTGCCTCGCAGTTCACGACGTTAAGGTAATTAACGCGCGTGACCGTTATTTTATCGTCATGCCGTCAAGAAAAAATCCCGACGGAACGTACAGAGATATCGTTCATCCCATCAATTCGGATTTCAGACGCAATCTTGAAGAAGCGGTTATTGAGGCATATCACGTTCAGCTCGTTGCCGCAGAGCACGATGAAGCATGCGACGACGCCGTAATTATATAAATAAAAATCCGTTCCCGATTTTAAGGGAACGGATTTTTCTATTGGTTAAATTATAAAATTTTAATCTGCAAGCTCGGAAAGCTCACTGTCCGCCGAGCTTTTTTTCTTTTCCTCAAATTTTTCGTTAATTCCCTTTTGCGAGCGCACTTGGCGTCTGTGAGCGGCAACAGCCTCGCGCTGCATCTCCGTCAGCTCACCTTGCTTCTCCGTAAGAGTGCGCTGAGCTTCAAGCGCCTTATTCGCGCGTTTGAGAATCTCCTCCTCGCGCGCGGCAATCTCGGAATAAATGCCGCCTATTTCATTTATTGCTCCGTCAAGTTCCTCGCGCCGCTTGATAAGGACTGCCTGCTCCTCGAAAATCTTTGCCGCCCCCTCGGAAAGCTCACTTTGCGCCGCAAGGATTTCCTTTTGCTTTTCAAAAATCGCGCCCTGCTCATCTCTGGTTTGCGCCTGGTCCTGTGTAATAACCTTTTGAGTTACCTGAATACCCTGAATCTCACGGGTAAGGGCGCGCTGCATATCGGAGAGAGCTCTAGCAGACTCAACTGCTGCCTTGTGCTTTTCTTCAAGCTCGGAATACGCACGGCTTACTTCAGAAATGCCCTCTAAAAGCGCAGTTGTTTTTTCAAGAAGCAGAGAAAGCTTATCAACTGCAAAGCCGACGTTTTCTGCCGCGGATTCGAGAACCAAAGAGGACGCCTCTATTTCTTCGTTTGCTGCACGCACTTCGTCCTCGTGGATTTTATATTTTTCAAGATAAGCCGATATACGCTCGTCAAAAAGCTCTTCAAATCTTTCGACCGCGGATTCAACCGCACGGTTTACGTCAATGGATATCGGTGCGATATTAAACGATGGCACGGGCTGGAAATACATCGGTGCTCTATAATGTTCATATCTTGGCGGCTCGTAATGATATGGGCGGTGGTGAATGCTTTCCGACTCTTTTTTCGATTCATAACCGGATTTTCCGACAAATGACGCTTCTTTTTCGTGTGGCGTTGCGGAATGTTCGTATTTATTCATTTCTTCTTCCTTTTTAACAAGTGCTTCGCTTTCTTCCAGTTTTTCAAGATACGATATATTGCTTATCGAATTCATTGAGTTAAATGCCGGCTCAATGAGTTTTCTCATATCTCTGTCAAACTTAGCCAAGGATTTTTGAACTCTTCTTGCCGCCCTTCTGTTTCCCATCGAAAGATAATAGTCTGAAAGCTGCGCAAAAAGTGCCGAAGTGTTTTCTATGTCTTTCATTATATCGGAATATGAAGTTTTGCATCTTCTGTACGCCGATACGTAATCACGGCCCATAACCTCTATCTTTCCGACGACGCTTGACGTTGCGTTTTTATCCGCCTTATCCTGCAAGGCCGTGAGCTTTTTATCAATGGACAAAAGATGGGCGACCTGATTTTTATAAATTTTTATACGGTACGGAACTTCTTCCGTTAAGTTTTCAAGGCGTCGCACCAAATCCAAATGATTTTCTGCCTTTTCCGTTTCTCTTCTTGTATCGGTAATCACTTAATATACCTCGTTTTATAAAAAACTTAAATTTTGGCAAGAAGCAAAGCCAGAGCCCGAGACCTGTGGCTTATTGCGTTTTTCTCCTCGTCTGACATTTCGGCAACAGTCCTCTCGCTTCCCTCGGGAACGAAAAGAGGATCGTAACCGAAGCCGTGAGTGCCGCGCGGTATTTGCGTTATGCTTCCGTACATATACCCCTCGGCAAAAACGTGCCTGCCGCCGGGATAAACAAGGGATACGGCGCAGGTATAATGCGCGCTGCGCTCCGCCTTTCCGTCAAGCTTTTCAAGAAGAAGCTTATTATTATCCTCGTCACTGCCGCCCGAAAAGCGCGCGCTATATATTCCGGGAGCACCGCCAAGCGCATCAACGCAGATGCCGCTATCGTCGGCAAGAGCCGCCGAACCCGAAATTTCGGCAATTTCACGCGCCTTTTTATAGGCGTTTTCAAGGAAGGTTTTTCCATCCTCAACGGTTTCATGGCTAATATTTGCCTCGGAAAGAGATACTATTTCTTCAAATTTATCGGAAAGAATCTCTTTTATTTCTTTAATTTTATGCTTGTTATTAGATGCAATAATAAGTTTCATATCAGAAAAGTCCCGTTATTTTTCCGTTTTCGTCAACGTCGATTTTTTCTGCGGCAGGCACCTTCGGCAAGCCGGGCATCGTCATAATATCGCCCGTCAGAACGACTATAAAGCCGGCACCCGCGGATACCTTAACGTTCTTTATGCTAACCGCAAATCCGCTTGGCGCGCCAAGCTTCGTCGGGTCGTCCGAGAATGAATACTGCGTTTTCGCAATACATACGGGAAGAGATGAGAATCCAAGAGCTTCAAGCGCCTGAATCTGCTTTTTAGCGGCAGGAAGAACGTTTATTCCGTCACCGCCGTATATCTTTTTAACGACTGCCTCTATCTTCTCCTCAATAGATGCGGAAAGCTCATATGAGAATGTGAAATCGCCCTTTTCTTCCTCGCAAAGACGGACAACCTCTTTCGCAAGCTCAACACCGCCCGCGCCGCCCTCTGCCCATACGGTAGAAAGAACGACGTTAACTCCGAGTGCCTTGCACTCCTTTATAATGAAATCTATTTCAGCGTCCGTATCGGTCGGGAATCTGTTAACAGCAACGACAGACGGAAGCTTATATACGTTTTTAATATTGGATACGTGGCGAAGAAGATTGGGTATTCCCTTTTCAAGAGCCGAAAGGTCCTTTGCCGAAAGCTCGCTCTTTGCAAGACCGCCGTGCATTTTAAGCGCTCTTACCGTGGCAACTATAACTACCGCGGAGGGCGTGATATTCGCCTTGCGGCATTTTATGTCAAGGAATTTTTCAGCGCCGAGGTCAGCGCCGAAGCCCGCCTCGGTTATAACGTAATCCGCAACCTTTCTTGCAGTGTTCGTTGCTATAACCGAGTTGCATGCGTGCGCAATATTTGCAAAAGGTCCGCCATGAACAAAAGCGGGAGTTCCTTCAAGAGTCTGGACGAGATTAGGCTTAAGTGCATCTTTAAGAAGTGCCGCCATAGCGCCCGAGGCGTTAAGCTGTCCTGCCGTTACGGGACGCTCGTCGTAGGTATAACCTACGATAATCGAGGAAAGACGTTCTTTAAGGTCGGAAATCGAGTCCGCAAGGCAAAGAACTGCCATAATTTCGGAAGCAACGGTTATATCGTAGCTATCCTCTCTCGGAACGCCGTTAACCCTGCCGCCAAGTCCGTCGGTTACGAAACGAAGCTGACGGTCGTTCATATCAACGCATCTATGCCAGGTTATTCTCCTCGCATCTATACCGAGTGAGTTACCCTGATAAATATGGTTATCTATCATAGCGGCAAGAAGATTGTTTGCCGCACCTATTGCATGAAAATCGCCCGTGAAATGAAGATTTATATCTTCCATAGGGATAACCTGGGCGTATCCGCCGCCTGCTGCGCCGCCCTTTACACCGAAAACAGGTCCGAGCGAAGGCTCACGAAGAGCAACGGCAACGCTCTTGCCGATTTTATTCATTCCGTCGGCAAGTCCTATTGTGGTGGTGGTTTTTCCTTCTCCCGCGGGAGTGGGAGTTATAGCGGTTACAAGGATAATTTTTCCGTCCTTTTTCTGTGCTCTGTCAGAAAGAAT
>JAZORS010000018.1:0-2931 GCA_045656725.1 Eubacteriales bacterium
ACGGTGAATTCAGCCTTGCACTTGGAGAAATCCAAGACTGGCCGGATAAATCTTACCGTTGCCTTATGCACGACACGGGAAGAAAATATATCCCGATAGACGAATTCAAGAGCCATATTCTTTTACTTGCAAAGGCGAAGATGAACAAGCTCCATTGGCATCTTGTTGACAAAGAGGGATATTCGGTGCTCTTTAACTGTTGCCCCGATATTATCTCACCTGACAAGGACGGAAGAAAATATACTGTAGATGAGGTAAAGAGCCTTATCGAATATGCTTCTCTTTTTGGAATAGACGTTATCCCCGAAATTGACATTCCGGGACACGGCGATGCTCTGCTTGAAGCTCGCCCCGAGCTTAAATGCGATGTAAAGGCGGGCGTTATGAACGGCTGGGCTATGTGCATAAGCAATGAAAAGACCTACGCCTTTATCAACGATATTCTCACAGAGGTTTCAAAGATTTTCCCCTACGATTACATACATATCGGTACGGACGAGATTGACGTGCGTGACTTCCATGCAAATCAACCTCATCAGTTCTATCACGACTGGGACGACTGCGAGAGCTGCAAGAAAAAATTTGGCTCACTCGGACTTGCTACTACTACCGAACGATTCTATTATTTTATAAAACGTGTTTACTCTATCATTACTTCCCTTGGCAAAAAGATGATGATGTGGAACGACAATATTGACATTGCAAAATCCCCCGATCTTCCCCGTGATATTCTCATTGATTTCTGGCGAGTTGCCGATGCTTCCCGTGGACCCCGTGAGGGATGCTCGATGCTTCGCTTCCTTGAAGAAGGCTTCGAGGTTGTAAACTCGGACTGCACCAACGGATACATTGATGCGCCTAACCATGCAAGATGGCACAGAGTTAAGCCTTGGAATATCGACATGGCTCCCGCAAAGCACGAGGGTGAGTATTCGCACCTGATTCTCGGCGGCCAAGCCTGCGCTTGGGAGGATTTCGCTCACTACAAGTATTCTTTCCAGATTTCAGTTTCTGTTTTTGCTGACAAATTCTACAATCTTGCCCCCATCACCGACGATATGGAGGCCTCTTACAAGGAAGCGCTTACAAGATTTCTTCTCGGCGTTTCCTGCCCCAAGGGCGAAAATATTTTCGACAAATATCTTAAAGGTGTATTCCTTATCACAAGAGATATTGACCTCCTTAGCCCAAGCTGCAACAAGGAAGAATTTAAGGCTCTTCTTAATTCCCTTTCAGAGCTTTGTGCTTATGAAAAACGCTTTGTTGATGCTTATTTGTCTTACCTTGACGTGTAATAAATCAGCACTATAACAAAAAAGAGATATTGCGTTTTTGCAATATCTCTTTTTAATTTACAAAAACTTAATGGCTTAACGGTTGAAAAAAGTATTTATTTATGTTACAATGTAGTGACCTAAAACTTAACAAGGATTATTTTTATATGGGAATATTACTTAACTGCACGAGATTTCGCGTTTATCTTTGCCAGTTGCCGCTTATCATCCTTCTTATGATTGCGATAAAGCAAAACAACAACGTTGACACGCTCCTGAAACTTTATCCGCTTATCACACTGCTCATTCTCGGAATGATATTTATATTCGTTTATTTTTTCAGGTTAGTTCGCATACGTTACGATGAAATACGTTCTATTGGGATTTTTTCAGGCAGGGAGCGCTCGATAATCAAAAAGGACAGAACGCTGGAATTCACTCTTTGGCAAAAAAACAAAATGATAGTTGAGCTTTCGGGAAAGAACGAAGCACCGGCGCTTGATTGGATTGAACCGGAGGATTACAAGGACCTAAACGTTAACCTTTACAGAATGAAAACCGTTGGCAGTGAAAGAACCTTGCGCAATGCCTTGCTCTATTTTGGAATACCGAAAGAGGACCACGAAAAAATCTTCACCGAGAACTTGATTACGCTGGAATACGATGAAATTACTCTCGTATCGAAAATAGAAAAGGAAAACAGAAAGATCGCCCTAACTTTCAAGGAAAGCATTTAAAAATTTAAAATTTCTGTATTTTAAAATGTCAAAAAGGTGTATGACTTTGCGTCATACACCTTTTCTTTTTATGAAATTTTTATTCGTTTTTTGCTTTTTCCTGTGCTGCCGCGTTTGCTTCGTCAAGCATTGCTCCAACGTTTGTGTTGGAAAGAAGCATTCCATCGGAGAGTGTGACTCCGGGAGGAAGTATAAGCTTAACGAGATCACGTCTTACAAGCTCGAAGGTTGAAGCGTAAGGCATATGGAAGTCTTCATTTGATTCCTTGCCCTTTTCGATGCCGTTCTTTTTCATAACCTCATCAATAAGTTCAAGAGCATATTTCAAGCTTCTGTCACTTCTTATTTTGAGCATCATGGGAACTTTATCGAATTTAGGTTTATCCGACGCATCGGAGAAGTGATACTTATTTACGTTATATTCGTCAAGGTTAAGACCAAGATATACCAAGAACGTTCTACCCTTTACGTTGAGCTTCGCACACTGTACTCTGCCCTTGTTAAAGGATTCACAGTTCCAGCTCATTCTCGCTTTAACGCCCTTATAAGAGAGAAGCGCGTTTTTAAGAACGTTGTAATAATCTTGAATCGGAGGTTCGGATTGAATAAGTCTTGACATAAACGAGCTTCTGTATCTCGCAGGAACAACTACACCGTTTATTGCGACAGTCGCTCCGTCGGGAAGAATTGCAAAATCGGGCTTAGAAATTTCCGGCTTTGCGGGAGCTTCTTCAACAGGAACTTCCTCGGCAAGAGCTTCTTCAACAGGAACTTCCTCGGCAGGAGCTTCTTCAACAGGAGCTTCCTCGGCAGGAGCTTCCTCAACGGGAGCTTCCTCGGCAGGAGCTTCCTCAACGGGAGCTTCCTCGGCAGGAGCTTCTTCAACAGGAGCTTCCTCAACGAAGGCGGATCGTAGCCAT
>JAZORS010000019.1:0-6818 GCA_045656725.1 Eubacteriales bacterium
TCAAGGAATGTGCGAAAAACTCAGGTTTTCGGTGTGGTGCCACCGGGCAACACGGTTAATTTTCGGCTGTCCGAAAATTAACAACACATAGATTATAATGTTATGAGAAAAATTTGGAAAAGGAATTTCCGATGTATTATATAACTCTTGATTTGGAGTGGAACCAGGCATATGCCCAGAAGGCGCTCGCTGTTCAGCGGCAGCTTTCTGCCCGGCTTCGCGGCGAGGTCATTCAGATTGGCGCGGTCAAGCTTGACAAAAATATGCAGCCGTGCGGCTCGTATCAGGTAATCGTAAAGCCCAAGTATTTTAAGAAGCTGCACCGTCACGTTTCCGCATTGACGGGTATAACACAGGAGCAGATGGATGTGGGCGTACCGCTTAACGAGGCGGCGGAGAAATTCAAAAAATGGTGCGGTAAGAACTTTGTTTTTCTGACTTGGGGGCCGGATGATATTCCGATGCTCAAAGAAAATTTCCACGTTAACGGAATTCCGTTTGATTGGCTTGACGTGAGCTACGACCTTCAAAGGATTTTTGCGAGAGCGGAGGGCGCGGAAAACAAGCAACGCTCTCTTGAATACGCTATGGAATATTTCGATATTCCCCAGAATCTTCCGGCGCACGATGCACTAAATGATGCTTATTTCACGGCGCTTGTCGCCGCTCGGCTTGATGTTGAGGCGGGTATCCGCGATTATAACAAATATAGGGGAGAGATTCTCCTGTCCGACGTTATAGGAGATGCTGATGCCGGAGATGACGGATACGTTACGATAAGCGAAATGATTGACGATGAGCTTGTCAGCAGTCCCGTATGTCCCGTTTGCCATGCGGAGCTTAAAAAGGCTTCAAAGATGCTTCATTCAAAGGGGCAGAGATACAGTATGCTTTTCGAGTGCCAGAAGGATAAAACGATGCTTCTTACCTTAAAGCTTCACCGTAATTTTAATGAAACATGGCGCGCAAAGCGCACGCTCTCGATAGCGAACGAAGAAAAGGTTGCCGAATTCAAAAGAACGATGGCGCTTCACACAAGAAAGCGCAAAATGCGGGATAGAAAGCCGCATAGACGGACAAACCGTGAAGAAAATAAATCAGGCGCCGAAAAGGAATAAAAAGGACGGAGAAAATTCTCCGTCCTTTTCCTATTTTTTAAAATTTCAACTCAAACAAGATGCGTTTAAGGCAGTTTTACCTCAACGTTTTCAAGCTCCGTATTTTTGAAGAAAGGATAGTCCTTAATAAAAACCTTATATCCGTTTTGTTCGTTGTTAAGAACCTTAACGAATTTCGGCGGATTGTAGACGTTTATGTTCGGCTTTCCGTCAGCGCAGATTTCACCGAGAAGATGTACCTTCGGGTCGTTAACACCACGGTAAGGGAAGGGGGCTTCGAGGGACGTTTGAAAATCACTTGCCACGTTTATTTCTGTCAGAATCGGATTGCCGTCAAGGTCGGTGAATTTAACGTTGTCAACCACAAGATTCGGAAAATAACACTCGTTTCCGAAGTCGTGGTTTGCCGTCATAGCGCGGAAAAATGCGGGAGGCGCAGACCAAAGTCCTATAATGTTGGTGTTGCGGAAGGTTACCGTGCCCTTGAAGGTTGCACCGTAGTCCTCACGCAGAAGTATTACGCCGGAGCTGCTTGCAAAATAAACGGTAGAGTCCTCAATGAGAACTTCGCCACCGCCTGTGAGGCGGAGCGTTGCAACCTCGCTTCCGTTGATTATTTTTCCGTTAACCATACCCTCGTGAGCGTCCCATCTAACGAGCTTAGAGTGGTCGTAAACTATGTTTTTTGAATCGTTTGAGCCCATAACGCCCCAGCAGGGGTGAGCGCCTACGTTTACTATAAGGTTGCTCGTTGCATCGCTTCTGTTTTGATAGAATTTATCCGTTGAGGGCTCATACCAGAAGTTTGACTGAACGCAGTCTTTGACAGTAACGTTATTGGCATTGTACATATTAAGGTCATACGTGCCCTGAACATAATATCTTCTTGCCTGGAATGTGCACTCAACAATATTAACGTCAGAGCAGTCATGAACGGACATGAAAGCAGCGAAGGAATATCCGAGAAACGGCTTGACGCTTCCGTCGGTAACAGGCTCGCCTGTTGCCGTATTTATTATATGACCTTTGCCTCTGTCGCCCATTTTACCGCTGTAATGATAGCCTTCTACTATGTTTCCGTCAGCATCCACGGGTGCGCCCATAGGAATCTCGCCGGTTATTACGTGAGTCAGATTTTTTACCGTCGTATTAGACCTTGTGATTATAATTCCGCGGAAAATATAATTGCTGATTTTAGTGTCGTAAATATTAATCCTGTTTCCAAGCGATTCAAACGTCGCATTCTCTATCGTTAAAGGCTCTTCGTTAAGCGGAACGATTTTAACATCCGTAACTGTCGGATATTCAAAAAGAAGAGGAGTTGTGGGGTCAATATCACCGTTTTTGCGAACCAGAACAATGTCGTGGCAAACAGAGCCGGAATTCTGATTTCCGCCGTAGCGCTTATATACTTTGCGGTTATTATTAAAAAGAATAAGCAAACAGTCACATTCAAGCTCGAAGCCGATATTCTTTGTTTCGTAGAAAACTCCGCCGTTTTTATTTATTTTTTCCATGAGAACACTCGAATCTGTTGCATATTTTTTTGAAGGTGCAACTTCAAAAATACGGGTGTAGGATTCTGAGCCTAAAATTTTGCCGTTAGAAACTATGTATCTATCGTCTATTACAAATTTTGCGCCGCGCCAGTCAGTGTTGGTTTGGATTATAATAGATTCACAGAAGCCCTCGCTGTTTGCGGTTGAGCCTATTAAGTAAGTGGCGTCGGGATTTCCGAAAACGGGAAGCCCTCTTTTGTTTGCCTCGTCGTGCGCTCTCTTAATAGCTGCGTAGTCGTTGGTTACCCCGTCGCCTTTTGCGCCGAAATCCTCATAGCAAATAAAGCTTTTGGCTTCTTTTTCGGCAGTGTTTTTTTCGCTTGAATTTAACACTTTAACATTTTGCACAGTATTTTACCTCTTTGAATTCTAAAGCATGTTAAAAAGGAGAAAGATAAAAAGAATAAATCTTTTGTTCTCTCTCCTTTTTTATCAAATATTGATAATTAAAAAGTTATGAAAAATCAAGGTTGACGGACTTCAACGCCATCAAGAGCTGTGTTATCCCAGAAAGGATAATCCTTGATATACACTGTGTAGCCGTTAGCTTCGTTGTTAATAACCTTTAAGCTTGCCGGCGGGTTGTAGGGGTTAACGTTTGGTTTTCCGTCGTCACATATTTCGCCTTTAACGTGAACGTTGGGGTCGTTAACGCCGCGGTAGGGGAACTCTGCGTTGGGGTTGCACGGATAATCGGCAACTACGTTGATTTCTGTAAGCACCTGTTTTCCGCTTTCATCTACGATTTTTACGTTGTCAACAACAAGACTCGGAAAATAACACTCGTTTCCGAAAACGTGGTTTGCCGTCATTGCGCGGAAGAATGCGCTTGGCGGTCCGTCATCCCTGATGCTGATAATTTTTATGTTGCGAAGAGTTACAGTGCCCTTAAAGGTTGCGCCGTAGTCCTCACGGAGAAGAATAACGGCGTTACTGCTCGAATAATAAACGGTCGAGTCTTCAATAAGAAATTCACCGCCGCCGGTGATACGAAGCATGCCAACGGTGCTTCCGTTGATTATCTTTCCGTTAACCATACCCTCGTGAGCGTCAAATCTTACGAGTGTGGAGTGGTCGAAAACAACGTTCTTTGCTCCGTTTGAGCCCATAATACCCCAGCAGGGGTTTCCGCTTACGTTAACTGTAAGGCGTCCTGTGCTGTCGCTTTTATTAGCATAGAATTTTCCCGTTGCGGGTTCGTACCAGAAGTTAGACTGAATGCAGTCCTTGAACGTAACGTTGTTGGATCTTGTGACCTGTATATCGTACGTTCCCTGCTTGTAATACGTTCTTGCCTGGAAGGTGCATCCCACGATATTAATGTCACTCGTGTTGGAAACGTTTATGAAAGCGGTGTGCGCGTATCCCATAAAGGGAACTACGCTTCCGTCGATAACCTCTTGGTTTGTAGCGGTGTGAATAACAATGCCGACACCCTTATCACCGAGCTTACCGCCGTAATGGTAACCTTCGGCTATTTCGCCGGTATCAGCGTAAACGGGAGTTCCCATAGGAATCTCGCCCGTTATCACGTGAACGAGGTTTTTAAGTGTGGTATTAGGTCTTGTAACGCGGATTCCGCGGGAAATATAATTGCTTGCGCCCTTGCCGATATTGGTGTTGTTTCCGATATGCTCTATTGTTGCATTCTGAACGAGAATCGGGTCCTCGTCGAGCCGTTCTATGGTAAGGTTAGTAAGTTTGGGATATTCAAAGAGAATGGGAGTTGAGGGGTCAATATCTCCGTTCTTATGAACGAGGATAACGTCACGTGCTGACGAGCCGTCATTCTGGTTTCCGCCGTAACGAATATAAACCTCATGGTTGCTGTTGTAAAGCAGAAGCATAACGTCATGCTCCAGTTCAACGCCTATATTTGTCGTTCCGTAGGTTATACCGCCGTTAGCGTTGATTTTATTCATCAGCTCTTCTCGCTCGGTGGCAGTCGCGGATTTTGAGCTTGCGATTTCAAACACAAAGGTCGTGCCGAGAGCATTGTTTTCTTTAAGGTCAATGCCTCTGTCGTCAATTATGAATCTTGCGCCGCACCAGTTGGTGTTCGTTTGGATAATTATCGATTCATAAGTGCCCTTTTCGGTTCTGGTTGAGCTGATGTAGTATGTGGCATCTGCCTTTCCGTAAACCATCTGACCGCCTAAGTTGGCTCTGTCGTGAGTTGCTTTAATTGCGGCATAGTCGTTGGTAACGCCGTCGCCAACTGCGCCGAATTCCTCGTAGCGAAGAATGGAAATCTCATATTCAAAGGTGTAGTTCGCGCCGAAATTAAGCGTTTCCTTCGTGTAAAGAATTTTCGCGATAAAACGCTCAAAGGCAACGTCTATCATATTGTCGTGAGCGCATTCAACAACGAGCTGCATATCCTTTATGAAAACGCGGAAGCCCTTGTTGCCCGCCTGACCGACGGGAACCCCCTTTATAACGACGGATTTTTCTGGCGCCTCGCTAAGATTAACGATGGGAATCAAGATGCCGGCTCTTTCGTAAAGAGAGTCCTGGAACAAGGTAGCCGCCGCCATATGAGCATCGTTTTCAAGGTCAACCGCTATCGTATAGTCGGCAATGCTCTCACCCTTAACGGTAACGGATTTTATCTGGAATTCGGTCTGCTTTTTCTCTTTCCACTGGGATGAGGATATTGAAACGTTATTCATCTTGCTGTTTTCGTCGGTATATCCGAGATAATCCGAAATAAATTTGTCAAGCATCTCCGCGGTCGTTGAGGCAGCACCGCCGAAAATGACTATTTTGTTGTCAATTTCTTTAATTATGTAGCCGGTCTTTCCATAGTCAAGGCGGTTGAAAATATACTTATCACCGCGCGTGGTAACCGTTCCGACAAGAACCTCAATTACCGAGTCGTCGGGCTTGGAGTCGTTTTCAACAACGTCCACCGTAAGACCGAGCTTTTCCATATTTACAACAAATCTGTTTATGGAATCTGTTGCCGCATCGTTTAAGTCGGTTCCCTTGACGAAGCGGAATTTAACTTCGCCGCTTTTTATAAGAATAAGCTTTTCGCTGACGGTTTCTTTTCCGCAAACGTCGCATATTTCATCACCGTCAGTATCCTCGTGCTCCTCGCACGCCACGGTTTCCTTGCAACTATCGCATTTGCCGTCCTTGTTTGCGTCGGTGTGCTCCGTGCAGGGCTCGCCGCAGGAAACAAGCGCGAACATCAAAGTAAGCGCAAGAAGAAAAACGAAAATAAGCTTTAAATTCTTCATATCTTATCCTCTCATTTTTTAGTGTGTGATTTAAGTGTATAAATTCTATCATATTTTCTTTTTAAAATCAACCGATAAAATATTAAAAAATATTTATAAGGGTATTTTTGTTGAAATTGAGCATATAGGGAACTCTTTTGTATACACAATAAACAAACACTTCTTTCAAATAATATAAGAAAAAGAGCAAGCGCAAAAGATTTTAGGTCTTTTTGCGTTTGCCCTTTTCTGTTTTATTCGGTTCTATCTTACCTCAATATCGCCTTTGATTTCGGTATTTGCCCAGAAGGGATAGTTTTTAAGGTAAACCTTGTAGCCGTTTTGTTCGTTATTCTTAACCTCAATAAACTCCGGCGGCTGATAGGGGTTTATATTTACCTTTCCGTCAACACAAACCTCGCCGGCAATATGAATATTGGGGTCGCTAACGCCTCGGTAGTTGAACGTTGCGTCTGGATTGCATTGATAATCGAAAACAACTGCAATTTCCGTTAAAATGTTATTTCCGTTTCTGTCAATGAATCTTACGTCGTCAACGACGAGATTGCAGAAATAAGTAGTATATCCGAAATTGTGGTTTGCGGACATTATTCTCACAATCGCCGCCGGAGGATTTGATCCGACAGCAGATATGATGTCGAGATTGCGAAGAATTAACGTTCCTTTAAAGGTAGAGCCGTAGTCCTCACGAAGAGAAAGAGGTGATGAGCTGCTTTCGCAGTGAACGATGGAATCGGCTATAAGAAGCTCGCCGCCGCCCGTGATACGAAGCATTCCGACCTCACTTCCGTTAATAATCTTTCCGTTGACAAGACCTTCGTGAGCGTCAAATCTTACAAGACTGCAGTGGTCGTAAACGACGTTCTTTGCTCCGTTTGAGCCCATAACGCCCCAGC
>JAZORS010000020.1:0-10695 GCA_045656725.1 Eubacteriales bacterium
AATTTTTAGCTTTGCACCCTCTCCCGTGTTAAATAAAAGCTCCTTTACCGCAAGCCAACCGCTTTCTCTGTCATTTGAGGTTTTTGTGAAATTCAAGCCGAATTCGCTGAAAATCAAGGACTTTGACCGCCCCGTTTCCTGTGAACGGGAAAAAAGGTCGGGGGGTGCGAGGGTAGCGTAAATATCCTCGCCGGCCGGTGTTCTTTCCAAGATTTTTTTTGCCGCCTGGCTTATCGGAAGATTTGACTCGCAGAATTCTCTGTAAACAAAAATGCGTCTGTCGGGCGATATCGCAATCCAAAGACAAACAAGTCGGTCAAGGCCGTAGTCTATGGTTCTGTATTTACGCCACGAGGACGGTATTTCAAACGGGGAGACAACGTGCTCTTTTTCGGAAAATTCGGAAAAATATTGGCCGTCAAAAATATTCCAATCTCCGAAAAGAAGAGCGCGTTTTTCTTTTTCCGGCAGGGCTAAAAGCCGCTTTTCATAGTCCGGGTCGAGGGCTGACAGAAAATTGTTATCGCGTAGCAAAGATGGGATGAATACTCTTTGCATTCCGTCATGCCCCCGAAACGGCACGCCCGGCGGCGCAGGGTCGATAAAGCGCGCTTTGACCCACGCGTGCCCGACACCGCCGGGATTTGTAGATGATTTTATTTGCTTGGGATAGGGGTTTGCACCTCTCAGTCTTGAAATCAGATAGGTATACTGCGCTTCCGTAAAGTGAGTCAATTCGTCAAAGCGTATCTGGTCGTATTCGGCGCTCTGATACTGATAACAGTCGTTTTCCGTTGCGCAATATCCAAAGTCGATTATAGAGCCGTTTTTAAATTTCCCAACATGACTGGATGCGTTGAAGATGTATATTTCCCTTGGGTAAAGGGCAAGGGAGGTGCGGATGAGGGATTTATCAAGCTCCGCGAAGCTTCTTCTTAATATCAGCTGTTTTGATTTTGGGTATTTCAGGGCGTAAATCAGCGCGTCCGCTATTTGCCCGTATGATTTACCTCCGCCCGCCGCACCGCCGAAAAGCACCTCGGCTTCTTCGGCAAAAATAAAATTCTTCTGCTTTTCCGTGACGGAAAGTGTGAAGTTCATTTTCCATCGCCGGCGACTTTCAGAGTGAAATTAAAATCGTCGTTCTCGTTCTCGGTTTCGTCTTCTGACAGAAGAAATTTTACGAATGAGGAATCAAAGCGCTTTGTGAGGGCACGGTCTATAAGGTAATCCCTTTTAATTTCTATACATTCTTGATAAGCTCTTTCAAATTCACTGTGCCGCCTGTAGCACTCGATATCCGATACCGTAACGCCGATGCTTCTTGCAAATTTCTGAAAGCTCGGCGCGCTTCTTTCGTCCTGATAAGATGCGAAGAAAACGTAAAGGCGATGAGGATAATCCTTTTGATAAGGACTCTTTTGTTTCATTCCGTCGCTCCTTTCGAAGAATTTTCGGATAAGGCGGTGCGCCTCCGGAAGCGCACCTTCATCCACCTTGTCCGGTGAGTCAAGTTTATCACAAAAAATGGGTGAAGTAAGTATAGCCACCTTCCAAAAGTTGCTTAAAAAGTGACGGTTTTTTGTTCATACTGCCCAAAAGCCGTGCTTAAATATTTTAAGAAAAAACCTTGCGCGAATAAAATATGTATGGTATAATATTAGTGATATAAATACAATTTTTTTGCCTTACGGAGCGTATAATGGAAGAAAGATTTATCAGTCTGGTTTATCCAAACGAAAAAGAAGCAGTTTTTCATCAGGACAGAAGAAATTTGCCGAATATATCTGAGGACGTGTGCTGTGAGCTTGGTCTTGAAGAGCTTTTTGCGCTTAAAAACAGCTCGCTTACGGACTTTTTCACCTCGAATCCCGAGGTTATCCTGTACCGCCAGGACGTTATCAGGGATATGATGGAATTCGGGGAGCTTAAAGAAACTCTTTCGAAAATATATCCTATTCTCAACGATATTATCGAGCTTCGCCATCTTGATGCGGACGGCGCGAATCCCGGTGAGTCGTATCTTTACAGCATAACGGAGATTGAACTTTACGTTTCCTGTATAGAAATGCTCAAAAAAGGACTTATGCCCGTAAAGGATAAGGTAAAAAGCGCGGCATTCAAAAACCTTGCCTCATTTATTTTCGAGCTCTCCGATTCGCAGTTTTACCGCGAGCTTAACGAGCGCCTTGAAGCCCTCTCTCAAAGGGTGCACGAGGTTAAGAGCATAACGGTGGGAGTTAATCTTGACAGAGATTTGTGTCCTTCATCTGCGGGCGTTATTTCCATAAATTCAGAGCCGTTCAAATCGGGAAAGATGCTTGATAAGATACTTCGTTTTTCGTTTAAAAACGATTCCTTCACCTGTATTTCGGAGCTTTCTCCTTTTGGAAAAGGACAGAGCGAAAATAAAAAAGAAGCGCTCGTCGGCGCTTTCAATTCCGCGATAACGGAGGTCTTTCATTCGTCAGTTAAGGGCTGGCGTTCTATTGTCGGGGATTACGTTATTGACAACACCGATTTTTTGCTCCGTCTTTTGCCGGAGATAGAATTTATCAGCCGGGCAAGCGAGCTTGTTTCGGACCTTAAATCGCACGAGGGCTGCCGAATTTTCTTCCCTGAGCTTCATTCCGCGGAAGAAAAGGTATTTTCAGCCAAAGGGCTTTATAATCCGAGAGTTGCTCTTGCAATCAAGGAAACGATAGTAACTAACGATTTTGAGTTTGATAAGAATGCCTCAATCTACGTTCTGACAGGACCGAACAGGGGCGGAAAATCGGTTATAACCGTTGCCCTTGGCGCATCTCAGGCCCTTTGTCAGCTTGGACTTCCCGTTCCTGCGGAGTGGGCGGCGATTTCGCCTGTTGACGGAATATTCACTCATTTTCCCGAGGGAGCTGACGATACGATAGATAAGGGGCGGCTTGGCGAGGAATGCGCCCGTCTCAGGCAGATTTTCGACAGCGTCACGGAAAACAGTATGATTTTGCTTGATGAGTCGCTTTCGTCGACCGGCGCTTACGAGGCGTCGTATATAGCGGCCGAAATTCTCGTCGGCTTTGCCGTAATAGGAACAAGGGGTATCTTTTCGACTCACCTGCATGACCTTGCCGCGGGTATTTCCGAAATAAACAGACGCTCCGAGGCAGAAGGCGGAGTAAAAATAGATACGCTCGTTGCCGGAATGGAGGATGGTGAACGCTCCTTCAAAATACACAGAGCTTCGCCTGACGGAAAGTCATACGCAAGAGATATTGCGGATAAATACGGACTTTCGTTTGAGCGCCTTATGAACGAAAAAAGAGGTAACTGAAAGTGAGAACAGTAATAGGAATTGACGTTGGCGGCAGTACGACGAAGATAGTCGGATTTCGCCATGGCGATAAAGGGCTTGAACTCATCAAGCCGCAATTTGTAAGAGCAAACGATCCCATAACCGCGACGTACGGAGCTTTCGGAAAGTTCACGGACGAAAACAATCTTTCGATTTCGGATATTGACAGGGTTATGATGACGGGTGTCGGCTCTTCATACGTAAAGCGCGGGCTTTACGGTCTTGAATGTATCCACGTTCCCGAATTTGAGAGCATCGGAAAGGGCGGTCTTTATCTTTCGGGGCTTGACTCGGCGCTTGTAGTCAGTATGGGCACGGGAACGGCAATGGTTTATGCGAACCGTGACGGCGTAATGAATTATCTTGGCGGAACGGGTGTCGGAGGAGGAACTGTTATAGGACTTTCTAAGCTTCTTCTTCAAGCCGAGAGCATAGAGCATATAGTTGAATACGCGGAGCTTGGAAATCTTGCGAATATAGATCTCCGAATAGGCGATATAACGGCGGAAGGAAAGCACTCGAAGCTTTCAAAGGACCTTACCGCCGCCAATTTCGGAAACGTATCCGATATCGCAAGTAAAGAGGATATTGCCCTCGGAATTCTCAATATGGTCTATGAAACTATCGGTATGGTTTCCGTTTTCGCCGCAAGGGAGGCGGGAGTCACGAATATAGTTTTAACGGGCAACCTGACGCGCTTGCCTCATTGCGAGAGAAAATTCCGTGAGCTTAATGCTCTTCGCGAAAACTACGGAGTTAACTTTATTATTCCTGAAAATTCAAGATTTGCTACTGTTATAGGGACTGCTTTGTCGGGGCTTGATAAATAATTTCCAAATAAATAAACAAAGAGGAAACGCTTATGAACATACTTCGCTTGATGATCCCCAAAAGCTCGGTCGAATACATTTTAAATACCAGCACTGTAAGACAGGCGCTTGAAAAAATGCGGTATCATCATTACGTAGCCATTCCCATACTCAAATCATCGGGAGAATACGTGGGAACTCTCAGAAACGACGACGTGTTTAAGTATTTCATAGATAACGACAGGTTCGACACAAGGGCGGCGGAGCGCGATTCGGTTATGAAAATAGTTAACTCGGAGTATTGCAAGCCGCTTTTACACAGCGCTACGCTTGACGAGCTTTTTGAGATGGTCAAGGAGCATAACTTCGTGCCCGTCGTTGACGACAGAGCTTGCTTTATCGGGCTTATACTCCGCCGCGACGTGCTTGATTTTTTGCATAAGTTTTATAAAAAGCATTCCAAGGATTAGTTTTTGAATTTTCGTATATTATACCGAAAGGAGAACCGTTGATGCTTGATAAAGATAAAATTGAAAAAGTCGGGCAAAGCGGATTTTCTCCCGACGAAGGCTTAAATGCGGACAATAGGGAGCAGGAAAGCTTTGAAAGCTTGATTTTGAGAACCGAGAGCGCAAGAATTTCCGAGGTAAGACGGAGAATAGAAAAAAGGCGCGAGGCGGAAAAGGAGCTTCGCGAGATAAGAACTAAAAATTCCGATGACAGAATCGATATGGAGGCATCTGAAATATCCGAGAGGGTAAATGCGGCAAGAAATCTGTCGGAGCGACTTAAAAAAATAGAGAAAAATACAGAAAATAAAATTGCCGGCGAAGCCTCTTTTGCCGAAGAAAATAAAGAGGAAAATAACGAAGAGCAGGAAAACCGGGATAAGCTTGCGTTTGGCGGTGAAAAAGAACCGGCAAACGAAAACGGAGAAAAACTTAAAGAAGAATCAAAACCCAATTTTGATATGGGCATATCGGTGAAAGTGGACGATAAAGCGGAAGGCGCTTTTGCGGTATCACAAGAGGCATTTGCGCCCGCTTTTTCTGAAAGTTACGGTCAGAGAATCAGGGAATATCCCAAAGAAGAATCGGCAGATGCCTTTTTTTCGGGTGATGAGGCAGAAGTGCGCCTTTCCGGCTTCGGCGATTGGGACAGTCCCATCAGAGATGAAAACTCTCACGAGGAGATTTATACCGATTTTCTTGCCGATGCTTCGGAAGACGGTTTTTTCGATACAGCCGTGTATACCGACGGCACACTTTATGGGCAGGACCGTACGGAATTCGTCAGCGAAACGCTAATTGAGCCGTATTCCGATGCGGTGTTTTTCAATTCCTACGAGGCGCAGAATGACGATAGCTTCGTTCATTCATTTGCAGAAGAAAAAATCGTGGAGGAGAAAATTTACCCAGATGTTTATGAAAACGGCGTTCTGTTGGATTCGGGAAACAGATATGAGGAAAAATACGCATTTTCGGAGATGAACAGCAAAGTGTCTGATTATGACGACGCAAATTTTGAGCTCGGACACATTATCCCGAATGAGTTAAGCGAAAATAACGATTATAGGGGCGAATTTCCTGCCGATATGGGAGAATTTCGTTTTGAGGGCGCGCAAAACGGGGAATATAAGCCGTTGCCGGAATTTGAAAAATATCCAACCGTATCGGATTTTGGGATGGTGCTTCCCGAGGACGCGCCGCTTGATGCGCTTGATGATAAAGACTTTCTCGCGCTTGAAAAAGAAAGCGTGTGGGAGCCCTTTGAAATCACCCCCTCTTATAAGGAAGCCGTAGAGGAAGTCCCGAATTTCTACGAAATGAATTCGATTGCCGATGACGGTTTGAGCCAAGAACCTCATTTGTCATACGGCGAGGGCGACGAGCTTCTTTCTTTCGGAGAATACGAGGATAGCTTCGGATTTGCGCCTCTTAATAAAAAGGAGCTTTCCCTTCTTGTAAAACGCAAGGAAAAAGGAATCGAGCTTCTGAAACGCCAGATGAATACGGATAATCATTATCCGGGAGGCGCGCGCCTTATAGCCGAGGATCTCAATCTTCAAAAGGACGTAATTGATGAACGCGCAATTCTTCTTTCCGCCTGCGCAAAAGGCGGCTTTGGAGATATGGTTGAGCGCCAGAGAGCCGAGATGCTCTCCGAGATAGCACAGTATAACGAGCTGGTCGAGGAATATGAAAAAGAGATCGGGCACACATTGCCGCTTGCCTCGCGCGCAATTCCGTCGGATATTATAGCGGGTAGGGATTATCAGAAGCTTTCCTACGTGTCATTTGCCGAGGAAGCGCAGTATTCGGGTGAGGATTATGCGGTCGGTAAATTTTCAAATTCAAGAATGTCCCGTGAGGAAAAAAAGAGCTTGCTCGAAGCGGACAGGAAAGAAAGAGAAAGGCGCAAATATCCGTCGGACGAAGAAAATCTCTTTGACGGCACGATGAAAAAAAGTGTTGAGGCGATTGACCGTAGAATAAATTGCTATATAAATTCATTCCGCGAAAAGCTTGATTTTATGGATAACAGCTTTTCCGTTAACGCGGCGGATAACAGAATAAAGAAGCGTGTTCTGAAAAAGAAAATACGCCGCCTCGAAAAAATAAGAGCCAAAGTAAAGGAAGAGGACTTATATAACCTCAAAAGATATTATTCCGCCCTTCGGGTAGAGCCGGATGATGTTTTGGGAGTCAAACGTCGGGGGATGCTTGAATCACTCTCGCTGAGGCTTGATTCGGTGCTCAGGGAGCGCGATGAAGTGAATTCGCGCCTCATAGAGCTTTATACCGAGGGAATAAAAAACGGGGATATAGAAAAGATAAATCGCCGCGGCTCGGCAATCAGGCGCCGAAGCTCAAAGCGCGCAAAGCGCCGTCTTTCGCGCGATATGCGAGTGATCCGCGAGCGTATTCCTCTTGATATAAAGGAAAAGCTCGTCCTTGCGGCAAATAAACTGATTGATGCGGAGTCCTATGCCGATTCGCTTGAATACCGAATGAAAAAAAGCAAGGTCCGCGGTAACGCGCGGCGGGATATGAAAAACGAGATAAGGAGCCGCCGCCGTAGCTTGAAGCCGCTTTATGCGGATTACAGGCATTTTCTCAAAAAAGCCAGAAAATACGCAGAGCGCGCTGACGATTTCAAAAAGCAGCTTTATTGGCTTTTGCTTCTTTTGCTTACAGTAGGTGCAGCTGTTGGTATTTATTTAATATTTCGCGAACAGATTTCGGGATTTTTCGATTTTTGAGGAGGCGATAGATTTTGTCGGTTTTCAGAAAAAAGAATTATATGAGTGAAGAAATATCGGATATTGGTATTTCCGAGAGAGATGACGCTATTCGCGCACTCGAAGAACAAAAGCTTGAAATCGAAAAAGAAGCAGAGTCGCTGATGAAGGCGTATTCGAGGTTAACCGGGCAAAGAAAATTCCGCAAAAAACAGTTTAGGAATAAACGCGCGCTTGATGAACTTGTCAAGGTGAATTACTCCGAAAAATAAAAAATTTTAAAAACCCCCTTGATTTTTAATAATTATATGTTATAATATTAACAGTAAAGTGAATAGTGTATGGTAGAAGAGTGGCTTGCGGGTCACTCTTCATTCATTGTATGGGCGTTTTTTCATCACACGGCTGTACGGTGAGGAAAGGAAAAAATGAAAAAGCCAATTAAAGAAACAGTAAGATGCGCCATTGAGCCCACGGTCACCGAGCTCGGTTACAGAATCTGGGACGTGAGCTATTCTAAAATCGGCGCGGATTATCATCTTGAAATAACGATTGATTCCGATAACGGCATCGGTATTGAGGATTGCGAGAGGGTTCATAGAGCTATTGATCCCATTCTCGACGAGTGCGATCCGATAGAGGGCTTTTATTATCTTGAAGTGTCCTCTCCCGGAATCGAGCGCGAGCTTAAATGCGATATGCATATCGAAGCATCTCTTGGCCTTGCGGTCGAAGCAAAGCTTTTTGCCGCGAAGGACGGAAAGAAAAGCGTTCTCGGTGAGCTTAAATCTTATTCCGACGGGGTGCTTGTTATTGAAACGGCGGAGGGCGAGATTACGCTTGACAAAAAAGAAATTTCCAAGCTTTCGACTGTTTATTTTGACAGTGATAATTAACACAGTTTTAAAATTTAATTTATGAGGTATAGAAAATGAATGCAGATTTCTTCAATGCCCTGGAGCTTCTCGAAAAGGAGAAGGGAATTCCAAAGGAGTACATGATCGCAAGAATCGAAGCGGCTCTTTCAAACGCATGCAGAAAAGAGGTCGGAGCAACGACTGTAATAAGAGTTCAGCTTGATCCCGTAAAGCAGGATTTCAGAGTTTATCAGCAGCGCGCCGTTGTTCCGGACGGAGAGGTTGAGGACCCCAAAACACAGATTTCTCTCACGGATGCAAAAGCGCTCAGCCGCCGCAATAAGCTTGGCGGCACGGTTGAAACCGAGCTTAAAACCAAGAATTTCAGACGTCTTTCCGCGGTTGCAGGTAAGCAGATGATAGTTCAGGCTATAAGAGATGCCGAGCGCGAAAGACAGACAAGAGAATACGAGGAGAAGCGCGAGGAGATAATCACCGCTGTTGTAGATAAGGTTGATATGCAGACCGGAAACCTTACCCTTGATACAGGAACGGGCTATGCAACTCTTCTTGCATCTGAGCAGATTCCCGGCGAGCGCCACGAGGTTGGTGACAGAATCAAGGTGTTCGTTTCAGAGGTTAAGAGCGGTGAAATGCGCGGACCTATCGTAACTCTTTCAAGAGTTCACCCGAATTTCGTAAAGCGTCTTTTTGAGCTTGAAGTTCCCGAAATTCAGGACGGAACTATAATTATTAAGGGTGTTTCCCGTGAGGCGGGAAGCAGAACCAAGATAGCCGTTATGTCAAGAGATGAAAATGTTGACGCTATCGGTTCTTGTATCGGTAAGGGCAGAATGAGAATTTCCGCGATTACCGAGGAGCTTTGCGGTGAAAAAATTGATATTATAAATTACAGCGAAAATCTTCCCGAATATATTGCGTCAGCACTCTCGCCTGCGTCCGTTATTTCCGTAATTATGGACGGTGAGCGTTCCTGCCGCGTGACCGTTGCTCCCGAACAGCTTTCGCTTGCAATCGGTAAGGAAGGTCAGAATGCGAAGCTTGTCGCTCGTCTTACGGGTTGCAAGATAGACATTAAGGCGTAAAAATGGCAGAGTGTAATAAAACGCGCAAAATACCTGTAAGAAGGTGCACGGGCTGTGGCGAGCATTTTGCTAAAAACGAGCTTATCCGTGTGCTCAGAACTCCCGAGGGGGAAATCGTTATTGATACGGTAGGAAAAAAATCCGGCCGTGGCGCTTACATTTGTAAAAATGTTGAATGTTTCCGCCGCGCAAGGAAACAAAGGCGCATAGAGGCGTCGCTTGAATGCCGTATTCCCGATGAGGTTTACGACCGTATCGAACAGGAGCTTGCGCTTGGAAAATAAAAATATGACTCGGTTTGTCGGAATGCTCGGTTTTGCTATGAGAGCAGGAAAGCTGATTATAGGTACAGAATCGGTTTGTCGTGCTATGGCAAAGGGAACGCCGAAGCTCGTTATTGTTTCAACCGATGCATCAGAACAAACGAAAAAAAAGCTGACGGTAAAGAGCGATTTTTACCGTATACCGTATATTGTAACGGAGATAAATTCAACCGAAATTGCTAAAATGATAGGTAAAACTTATTCTCCTATGGCGGTGGCTGTAACCGATTCGGGCTTTGCCCAAGAGATAAAAAAGGCACTGCAACCCGAAACAACTATATGAAAGGAAGTTTTCGCCTCGGCGAAAACCGGTGACCCATATGGCTCAAAAAATATCCCAGATATCAAAAAATTTTAATATGAAGACAAAGGAAGTCGTTGACCTTTTTGCCGAGCTTGATATAAAAAAGAACAGCAGCGGAACGGTTGAAAACGACGAGCTTGAAATGTTCCTTGCAAAGCTTACCGTTATGCGCTCTATGAAAAATATAGAGGCGTATCTCAAAGGCGAGGTTAAAATAAGCGTTGTCAAGGAAAAGACGGAAGCTTCGAAGAAAAAGCCCGAGCCAAAGCCCGAGCCTCAAAAGGAAGAGCCGAAGCCGGAGATAAAGAAGCCTGAGGCGCAGGAGGGCGCAAAGCCTGAGGCGCGTCCGCTTCCCAAAAAGGAAAATTCCCAGCCGGCAGCACCCGCCGCGAAAACGGCAGGAGTTAACAGCGCAAAGGAATATTATAATCCTAATTATAAGCCTGCCGCAAAGCCGCGTCAGGATAGGCCGCAGTATTCAAAATACAACGAGCGTCCGCAGGAAAATCCTTTTGCTAAAAAGTACGACAGTATGAACAGAGCCGCAGAGGGAAGCTTGCGCACTAAAAAGCCCGAAGCAAAGGTCGCGACAAAGCCCGAAGCAAAGGTCGTAACAAAGCCTGTTGCCACCCCGAGCAACGCTGAGGTCAAGGCTCCCGGTGTTCTTCCCGCGCAGAAGGCACAGCTTGAAAAACAGCAGAAGCAGAATGCGGCTAACGCA
>JAZORS010000021.1:0-9844 GCA_045656725.1 Eubacteriales bacterium
GTTGACGAGGCCGTTATAAAATCTCGCGGTATCGCGCCGATTATTTTAGGCGGCGGCCAGGAGGGCGGCTTACGCTCGGGAACGGAGAACGTGCCTGCTATTGCCGCATTCGGCGAGGCGGCGCGCATCGGATTTGCCGCGCTTTCGGAAAACGAAGGCAAGATGCGGGATTTAAGAAATTATCTCATCGAAAAGCTGAAAAGTCCGACACTTTCCGAGATATGCCCGACGCTCCCCGAAAATTCCGCGCCTCATATATTAAATATCACTCTGCCTAAAATAAAGAGCGAAACGATGCTTCACTACCTCTCCTCGCAGGGAATTTACGTTTCCTCCGGCTCTGCCTGCTCCTCTAACTCCTCGCACAAATCCGAGGCGCTGATTGCATACGGAAAGACGGAAAGCGAGGCGGACTATTCTATCCGTATAAGCTTCTCACACGAAAACACGAGAGAAGATATTGACGCGCTTTGCACAGGGCTTGAATCCGGCATATCCAAGCTTGTAAGAGGTAAATGATATGGCAAAAATCAGATTTATCTCTGTCGGTGACTTTAAAGAAAATTATCTCAAAGAAGCATTTGCCGAATATAAAAGACGCCTCCGCCAATATGCAGAGGTCGAAGAAATTATAATCCCCGAAACGAGAATACGAAACGAAGACAACAGAAGCGAAATCAGCTCGGCTCTTCGGGCGGAGGGAGAAAAAATAATTGCCGCTATTCCGAAGGATTCTTACACCTTCGCGCTTTGCGTTGAAGGAAAACAGCTTGATTCACCGGAGCTTGCAAATGAAATTTCACGCGCGGTAAGCGGCAGTGGAAAGATTAATTTTATTATCGGCTCGTCGCACGGACTTTCGGACGAGGTTAAAGGGGCGGCTGATTTCAAGCTTTCCTTTTCGCGCCTTACGTTTCCGCATCAGTTAATGAAGGTTATTCTGGCGGAGGCAACGTATCGCTCATTCACGATAATGGCAGGTAAAAAATATCACAAGTAGCTCTTTGGGCGGTGTATTTTGGGATAATCGAATAAAAAATGGGGCATTATCTTAAAGGTAGTGCCTCTATTTTTTCTTTGTAAAGATTTAATTAGATTAAGGTTGAAAAACTCCGTTTTTCTCCAACTAACTATAATTTTTTGTTCTATCTCCGTTTTCGCGCTCTGCCGTACAAAGTACGCCGACGCTCACGAAAAACGAAGATTTCTCCTCAAAATCCCCTCGCCCAAAGGGGCGCCCTTTCCCTTGCTGTGTGCGTAATTTGCACTTTGGGATAAACTAATAAAAAACAGAGACTCTATTTTTCATAGTGCCTCTGTTAATTCGGCTCGTCGAGGAAATTCATAGCGAGAGAAGCATTTGAATATTCCCTTTTGCCGCTTACTTCTTGGTGAATCTTTATGAAATCGGGAACGTTTATTTCCTCGCGCTCGTCGGCAAGCTCAATTTCCATTATTGCGTGTTTTTTCCATTCGGGGTAAACGTCTATTTCGATAATTCTTTCCCTATACGGAAAGCTGTGCCTTGTTTTAGTGATAGTTCGGCTTCCTTTTTTTAGCTCCTTTAAGAGCGCTTCGTATTCCGCCTTGCCGATTTCCCTTTCGGCTTCGACAGCGCTTATCGGAGATATGCGCCGCTTGGTTGTTTCAAAATATTTAGGTGTGTTATCTCTTATATATTCGCGGACTCTTCTTGTTTCATTTTTATCTGTTTCGAGATAGCTTTGCTTTATCTCGGCAGAAAAATAGCCCTCTTGCAAAGCAAGAATCGACAAGCTTGGCTTTTCGATTATAAATTTACGTTCTGTTTCAACTGCCACGGCACAGCACCTCTCTTTTTTAAAAGTTTAGCATATTTTAAAAATAAATTCAAGTATCTTTAATCAATAAAAGGAAAACCTCTTGACTTGGCTCGGATTATGTGCTAAAATAACTAAAAAGAGGATTTTTCCGAATTAAAACCGGAGGGTTTACAATGGCTGAGTACTATACCGAAATCGATGAGGCAAAGCTTGCCAAAAAGAAAAAATGGAAGGCAATCTGGGATAAGGTAACCACAGGTATTCTTATCTTGCTTTTTGCGTCGCCCCTTCTTATTTTGGCTTACATATTCATTTGGTTTATGACTAAATAATGCTTCGTTTTTAAAAAGGCACTTCAAAATGGAGTGCCTTTTTATATTTTCCTTTATGATATATATCTTTGTGCCTGGGTTGAGAAGAGCTTATAGTATTCTCCTTTTTTCTGCATAAGCTCTGCGTGCGAGCCGACCTCGCATATTTTACCGTTTTCAAGAACGACAATATTGTCCGCAACCGTTGCGCTTGATAAGCGGTGCGAAATGAAAATGCTGAGTTTACCCTTGGAGAGCTCCTCAAATTTATTGAATATTTCCTGCTCCGCAACGGCATCGAGCGCAGCTGTCGGCTCATCCATAACGAGAATATCGGATTCCTTAAAGAATGCTCTTGCAACAGAAAGGCGCTGCCACTGACCACCCGAAAGCTCAATTCCGTCTTCCTCGAAGAGTCTTGTCAATGGGGTGTTGTATTTTTCGGGCAGCTTTTCTATAAACGAATCCGCATTTGCGGCATTTGCCGCATTAACAATATCGTTTTCACTGTGCTCGCCGTTTACGTCACCGAAGCGTATATTCTCCTCTGCTGTTTCGGAATATTTGCCGAAATCCTGGAATATTATACCGAAAAGATTGTAGTATTCTTCGGGATCGTATTCTTTTATAGGGTGTCCATCAAGATATATCTCGCCTTCCGTAGGATCATAAAGGCGCGATATAAGCTTTATAAGCGTTGTTTTGCCTGCTCCGTTAAGTCCGACAAGAACGGTGGATTTGCCGCTTTCAAGCGTCATTGAAACGTTTTCGATAACCTTTCTTTCAGTTCCGGGATAGGCAAAGGAAACGTTTTTCAGCTCTATTACGTGGTGAGCTCCGCGCATGGGAATTCTGGGCTCGGCAATACTCGGAACAACAGTTTTTTCCTCGTTCATAAAGCTCATCATATTATTGATAAAGAGTGTTCCCTCGTATATCGTTGCCGTTGAGCTGACGAGCGTTCCCACGTAAGTCGCAATAGATGAAAGCGCACCCGTATAAAGTGAATAATCACCAATTTCACCGTTTCCGAAAATAACGTCGTACGCAACGTAAGCAAAGAGCGCGCAGCTCGCAATAGAGGTAATGAGGCCGACGAGAATACGCATCACGCCCTCTTTCACGATTATGCGGCGCATACCGCGGTAATATTTCTTAAATACGGTATTATATTTATCAACGAACGTATCGCCAAGGCCGAGAATTTTTATTTCCTTTGCATAGTCCTTATTCACCATAAGAGAAGAATAATATGCCATCTGCCTGCGCTCTTTTGAGTGGCGGCGGATGAAATTATAATTTCTTCTTCTGAAATAGTAGTTTACGATAGCACCGGGAATAGCCGCAGAAATCATTACAACGGGCGCCCAAGGGCTGAGCGTTGCGAGAACGGCGATAAAGGACACTACGCTGATAAGCGCGCTTATAACGCTGAAGCTTGCGGTAAGAATACCGAGAGGACGCATGCCCGCTTCCCTGTTTGCGTTTTCAAGCTTTTCGTAAAACTCCGGACAGTCAAATGATGCCTGGTCAACCTCCCTCGCCTTATTTATTATTTTAAGCTTAATACGGTTGACAACGAGCTCGCCCGCAATCGCGGTTACCATTCCGTTAAGACGTGCGAGGATGTTTTTTATAAGCATATACGCAATCTGAATCGCGAAAAGAGCTATTACGGGGCGCAGAATTACGAATATATTATCCTTTAAGCTTCCCGTTGAGCTTACACCCTCATTTAAAAGAGCCGCAATCTCGTTTATTATTTCCTTGCCGATATAAGCGCCTACAACGGGCAATACACCGTCAAGAATACAAAACATAGAAAGCAAAATCAGGATAAAAGGAGCTGCTTCCCACACTAATGAAACTATGTAAAAAAAGCGAGTGAAAAAGCCCTTGATTTTTTTATAGAGATACGACGGAACTTCTTTTATGCTTCTGGGCGCGGGAATACCGTCAGTGAGCCTTCGCCTGGGGGGAGGCATAAATCCGTTCATTTAAGCCACACTCCTTTCTTATTCTTTCGATTTCTGCATTTTTGCATAATAAATACATTTTAGCACAGTTTTTATCAAAATGCAAGAAAAATATATGGGCATCTTGTGCTTTGTGGCAAAATAAAGTTTTTGGAATAAAATAAAAGCAGAATATGAAAAGGGGTGATTTTTATAAAAATAAACAAAGATGAACTTCGCGCGCTTGCCGAGCTGTCTGATGCGGAGCTTTGGTCGAGCATAGGAAAAATTGCATCGTCGCACGGTTACAGCTTGAAGGAAGTGACTCCATCGACAGGCGAGCTTGAAAAAATACGCACAGCTCTGCGTGATATCGACAAAATCAATATGCGCGATGCACTGCGGCTCTTGAACGAATACAAGAAAAGGAGATAGCTTATGCCGGAGGCAGACCTTGGAAAAATTGTCGGAATGATAATGGAAAACCCGGAGCTCGTCGAATCCATACGGAAAATGGGCGAAAATCGCGACTTGGAAAGCAGTGATGAAGAAAAAGAGGCACCTGCGCCCGCGGTTTTAGACATACCTATGCAAGCAAAGCGAGAGCCGTCAAAAAGAAGCGAGCTTTTGCGCGCGCTTTCCGGCTTTCTCTCTCCCGAAAGGCAAAGGGCGCTTGAATCTATGATAAGCGTGGCAAGCGTTCTTGACACGATGAAATCAAAGTGAGGTGATGAGCAATATATACCCGTGAATATACCGAACGCGGCGAGATACCCGTTCCCGAGCATTACGGCGGCACGGCATTTGATGCGCTGGATGCGCCTCGCGAAGAAGATAGTGTGAAAGAAGCCCCAGAAGCCGCATCCGAGCCCGCATCAAGCGGGGCTGCTTCGTTTCTCTCAAATCTGATACCTCGCTCGATTTTTTCAAAGGGCTCTTTTCTCTCTATAAAAGACAGCTTCACGAAAATCGGCACGGAAGAATTACTTATACTTGCCCTTGCCGCCTTTCTTTTCTTTTCAAAGGACGGCGACAGAGAATGCGCCCTGATGCTTCTTGCCCTGCTTTTTGTCGGCAAATAACACTTTAAACGCGCTGAAAGGGCTCGCTTGATTTAGAGCAGAAATTTTCGTTCTCGACCCGAAGCTGTATAAGAATACAGCGAGAGGGAGAGAACGGAAATAGAAAACGAAATACTAAATAAAACCGAAGAAAACAGTATGTTTTCAACCCTATAAAACACATAAAACCAAAAGCGAGGTACAGAGCAAATCTACACCTCGCTTATTTTGTTTTCGTTTATGCCTAAATGAAGCAGCCATTTCTTAGAAAAGTGAAAACTGATTGGTTTCCGAAAGTCCGTCGAGAACGTGATTCCTGCGCAGTATTTCTACGATGGATTTTGATATTCCCGTTCGCTCACGCAAATCCTCGACCGAATAGATTTCGTATTTATCCCTTGCCTCGATTATCTTCTCCGCCGCCGTATCTCCAAGACCGACCAGCGAGTTAAAGGGCATTCTTATCTTGCCGTTTTCAGGAAGAAACGCCGTAGCGTCACTCTTGTTAAGGTCAACGCCGAGGAATTCAACGCCTCTTGCAAGAGCCTCACGGACAAGCTGAAGGGTTGTGAGCATTTCGTTTTCTTTCTGGCTTGCCTCCTGCCCCTTATCTTCAATTTCCTTTATCGCCTGCGATACACCGGAATATCCGCGGCCGACAATTTCAGCATCAAAGCCACCGGGGGCAACCGTAAGAAACGCCGCATAAAACTCCATAGGATAGTATATTTTATACCAGCCAAGACGGATAGCGGACATAACGTACGCCGCCGCATGCGCTTTCGGGAACATGTATTTTATCTTTTTGCAAGAGCCGATATACCAATCGGGAACGCCGTGCTCCCTCATTTCAGCCTCATATTCGGGTTTAAGTCCTCTGCCCTTTCTTACGTCCTCCATTATATTGAAGGAGCTGGAATTGGAAAGTCCCTTTCTTATGAGGTAAAGCATGATACCGTCACGCGTTCCGACAACCTCGGATATCGTGCAAACGCCCTCTTTTATCAAATCCTGCGCATTACCGAGCCAAACGTCAGTTCCGTGCGTCAAGCCGGAAATCTGCAAAAGGTCGGCAAAATTCTTAGGCTTTGCGTCGATAAGAACCTGCTGAATGAATCTCGTTCCCATTTCTGGGATACCGAAGGTGCCAAGCTGGCAGCCGCCTATTTTGTCAGGCGTTATTCCGAGGGGCTTCGTTGATTCAAAAAGCTCGTAAACGCTCTTGTCGTTCATTTTAACGTCAAGAACGCTTGTGTTCGTATAGCGTTCAAGCATTTTATACTTGGTCGGCATATCGTGTCCGAGCTCGTCAAGTTTGAGTATCGTATCGTGCAGATACGAGAACTGGAAGTGCGTCGTTATTATATCCGATTTCGGATCGTCCGCAGGGTGCTGAACGGGGGTGAAATCGTAGATATCGTATTCCTTGGGAACGACTATGATTCCGCCCGGGTGCTGACCCGTGGTTCTCTTTATGCCCACAAGCTTCGTTACCATATACGATATCTGCGCCTTGGGTATTTTTATCTGTTTTTCTTCAAGATACTTGTTTATGTATCCCCACGCGGTTTTATCGGCAAGAGTTCCCGTAGTTCCCGCGCGGAAAACCTGTCCGCTTCCGAAAAGGTCCTCCGTGTATTTGTGTACACGCCCCTGCACGTCACCCGAAAAATTAAGGTCTATATCGGGGGATTTATCACCCTTGAAGCCAAGGAAGGTTTCAAAGGGTATATCGTGTCCGTCCTGGTCAAGCCATTCGTTACAAACGGGGCATCTCTTATCTTCAAGGTCAAAGCCCGATCCAACACTGCCGTCGGTTATAAATTCGCTGTAACGGCACTTTTTGCATCTGTAATGCGGCGGCAGGGGGTTAACCTCCGATATGCCCGACATCGTTGCAACAAAAGACGAGCCGACAGAGCCTCTTGAACCTACAAGATATCCGAGCTCCTCGGAATACGCGACGAGCTTGACGGCTATCATATAAAGCACGGCAAAGCCGTTATTGATTATAGAGTCAAGCTCCTTTGACAAACGTGTTTCTACTATTTCGGGAAGCTTATCGCCATACAAATCGTGCGCCCGTTTCCAACAGCTTGACGTGAGCTCTTCCTTTGCTCCTGGCATATCAGGCTCATATCTTCCATCGGGTATCGGCTTGATTTTTTCGCACATCTCGGCGATTTTATTAGTATTTTCAACGACTACCTCGTAAGCCGCGTCCTCGCCGAGATAATCAAATTCTTTGAGCATCTCCTCTGTTGTACGAAGATAGATAGGTAGCTCCTTATCCGCATCGTCGAACTTTTTACCCGCAAGTATGATTCTTCTGTAAATCTCGTCCTCGCGGTTTAAAAAATGCGCGTCACAGGTAGCGCAAACGGGCTTGCCGAGCTTCTTACCGAGCGCGTATATCTTCCTGTTAAGCTCACGGAGCTCCTCGTCACTTGACGCGAGTCCATCCGCTATAAGAAAGCGGTTATTACATATCGGCTGAATTTCAAGGTAATCGTAAAATGACGCGATTTCCTCTATTTCCTGCTCTGGACGTCGTTCAAGCACGGCTCTGAAAAGCTCGCCCGCCTCGCAGGCAGAGCCAATAATAAGCCCATCTCTGTACTCATCGATAACGGAGCGCGGAATTCTCGGAAAACGGTGATAGTAATTCAAATAGCTGAACGATATAAGCTTATAGAGGTTTTTAAGTCCCGCCTTATTCTTTGCGAAAATTATAAGATGATAGGGCTTGAGCTTCAAGGGGTCTGCCTTTTCGCTCATCATCGAAACCATCTCCGAGAAGTTGCCTATTCCCTCGTCGCGCAGGCGGTTTTGCATTATGAAGAAGATTTTTGCAAGTATTTCGGCATCGTCACTCGCCCTATGGTGATTAAATTCTTCAAGGCCGTAATGCTTTGCGATAATATCGAGCTTATGCTTTTTGAGCTCGGGGTTTACGTATCTTGAAAGTCCGAGGGTATCAAGATAGGTGTTATTAAATTCAACGCCGCATCTTTCCGCGGCAATACGGATAAATCCGCAGTCGAAGCTCGCGTTATGCGCTATAAGAAGTCGGTCACCGACAAAATCGAAGAATTTAAGGATTGCCTCCTTTTCCTTCGGTGCGCCCTTTACCATATCGTCAGTTATCGAGGTAAGCTCTGTTATTTCAGCGGGAATCGGGCACTCGGGATCGACGAAGATATCCATTTTATCAAGAATTTCGCCGCCTTTGATTTTAACCGCGCCGATTTCGATAATACGGCAGGCATCCTTTGAAAGTCCTGTCGTTTCTATATCGAAAACAACCATTTCGTCATCAAACGATGGGAATACGTTTCCGAAAACGCAGCGTTCCGTATCGTTGACGTAATATGCTTCAATTCCGTAAAGCACCTTTAAGTCGCTTCCGGATTTTTTCAGTTCCTTCATTATTTCGGGGAAAGCTTGCACGTTTCCGTGATCGGTTACGGCTATTGCGCTGTGTCCCCAATCGACAGCGGTTTTAACGAGCTCCGCGGGAGTTATAAGGGCGTCCATCTGCGACATATTGGTATGCAGGTGAAGCTCTACCCTCTTTTTCTCGGCATCATCGCGCCGTTTTTCCGCCTTGATTTTCTTAATGCCTCTTATAGACAGGAACGGCTCGTTGTCAAAGCGGTCATACATAAGACGGCCGAAAGCCGCAACGTGAGTTCCGCTTTTTATTCCCGAAACAATCTTCGCATCTTCGCTTGAAAGCTGACGCTTCAAATAGATTCCTGCGCCCCCGTCCGATATACCGACAGTAACGGAAACCTTGTCGCCCTGCCTTGACGTCTTCGTGCTGACCTCAAAAACCGTTCCGAGAACGACGAGGTTTGATTTCGCTTCAAGAATACGGTTAAGAGGTGTTGGCTCGATAATATCAAAGTTCTCGCCAAAAATGAGCTCGGACTCGGAAAAATCGTAGATACCCGCGCCCATTTTATATTTGAATTCGGAAATTTCGCACGACTCTGTATCGATGGTTGAAATGCCCATTTTGCGCTCAAAATCGTAGGTCGGGTCTTCAAGACGCGCCGCAGCTTCTCTTTCCTTTTCCCTCTCGATTCTCGCTCTTTTAAATTCTTCCCTTTGCTCTTTTTCGGTTTCGATAAGTATGGCTTGTCTTCTTCTTTCCCATTCGGCAGTATAAGCCGCGGCTTTATCAGAGGATTTAATTTTAACCGTTCTTTCTACTCCGTAACGGCTTCTCAAAATATTGGAAAGTATTTTTTCTGTATTCGCCTGTCTTACAAAATCGATTCCGCTCTCAAAATAAGGCAGAGAAACGCTTATCTCATCACCCGAATCGGAATATTCGGCATCGGAAAAAAAGCCGTTAGTCACAGCTCCGCAAAAAGCTGCCTCCGCGGCTATTTCCGAAAAGCGCGAAAGCTCAAACGTTTCCTCGGGAAAACGGGGAAAAATCTTAAAGGATTCAAGCCCGTAAAGCTCGCGGCACTCATCCTCTATCTCATATATAATTTCCGCATCCTCATGCTTTGAAAAGGAAAGCTCGACCTCAAAACGCATCGGCTCCTGTGAATATTTAAACCTTGCACTGTGAGCGCGCTCGAGAAGCGCCGTCTTTTCATCTGACGGCTTGTAACGCTTGAAAACGTCGAAAAACTTTTTTTCGGCCGTCACCTTTATTTCACATCCTTCATTATTTTTATCTCACGGATAAGCTCGTC
>JAZORS010000022.1:0-4882 GCA_045656725.1 Eubacteriales bacterium
AAGTAAATAAAATTAAGCAAAAAAGGAAATACCCCCTGCCCCGTGCGGAGATATTTCCTTTTTTATTTTTATGAAATGTGATACTCACATGAAATGATTGCACTGCAATCATGAAATGTACTTTCTTCGTCGTACATAAAAAATAATATAAATCCACTCATGCCAAAGGCATTTCATGCTTGCGGAGCAAGTATTTCATGACCGATAGGTCATTTCACAAATTCGCCTTGGCGGATTTATTTAATTATGTGTTATAAGTGACCGCCCTCTATCTCTGCACCATAACGTTCTCAGCTTCAAGCTTATTTTGAAGCGCCTTTATATCAATGTCGGCAATGCCCTTTTTCGTTGATTAGATGGCGCTGTGCCGAAAAACCGACAGTATGCTTTATAAAACGACGAGTAATCGGAAAATCCGCAATCACGGTAAATTTTAGTTGGACTCTCACCCTTTTCAATGAGATCTACTGCGTATATCATTCGTTTTCCTACTACAAATCTATGCAGAGAAATACCCATTTCCGCCTTAAATTTATGAGTTAGAAAAGAGGTGGAAACGTTTATTTCCCTTGCAATTTTCTCAACGCACAAATCTCCCGAAATATTTTCATCTACATATCTGACGGCAGAAACTATCGTTTGATTATTACTCTGATAGGCTTCCTGAACAAAGCTATTTTCCTTGTCAAGCTCTGCAATGAGCATCATTACAGCAGAATACACATAAAACCCTCGCCCGTTTTCTTCCTTGTTTTTTACAGCGTCACACAGCCTTTCAATAAGCACGCTCCAATATTTCTTTTTAGGATAAAAAATCGAAAGCTGCGAAGAAAATATATCGACGGGCAACCCCGAAATAAGCTCATCCGGAATTGACACTTTCAGTCTTGGAAAGCGTTTTTGCTCTGCTGTGTCAAAGTAATGGTAGCAGCCTCTCGGAATAATTACAAGGCAATCGCCAAAAAGCTCGATTCGCTTGTTTTCCGTTCGAAGCGTTACCTTTTTTTCCTTCAAAAAAAGAATTTCGTGATAAGAATGAATTTCACGCTCAGAAAAGGTTGGCGAGTCCGAATATTCAAAAAAAACGCCGCCATAGTTAAGCTTGTAAGTAAAAAAATTTTCCATAAGCTGATTATAGCATATTTGTGCCGAATTTTCAATGTTTTTTGCGATTTTTTCAATTTTTATTTCTAAAATTATATGATATACTATGTTTAACAATAAAAAAGGAAAGGCAACGCTATGTCAATTCTTGATAATTCCGTTCAGATAAACGACGGATTTACTGAAACCAGCGCCGATGGTGCAGCCCTATCATTCGACTCAAAATACGGCATTATGTTCTGTGCCTATATGCCCGGAAAGCAAGGCTCCTACGGCGAGTCGAGAGGAAAAATCGCCCTCTCGTATTTCCCTGCATCACAGCCGACCAATATCCGCTTCGTCACTATCTCAAACGATAAGGACGATTACTGCGAGAATATTCTCGGCCTCGGCGACGGACGGGTAAGAGTTTTCTATGAAAAAAACAGCCGTGCCGACTGTGACCACGACTATTGCTACCGTGACTTTGATTTTCTCACAAATACCCTCAGCGAAGAAAAGCAAGTTATGGTGCGAAAGGAGGATGGCACGCTTGCGCCACTTTCCCTCTCGCTTGAGTTTAAGTATCTCGAATCGCACGGATACACCTCACATATATACAAAGAAACCGAACAGGTAGGCCACTGCGCTTATTTTAGGGGCGAGGACGGCTTGGTTTACGGCGCATGCCTAAGCTATCTTGCAGAGCCTATTCTCTATCGCTCATCTGACGACGGAGCGACTGTTGAATTTTTTGCCGTTTACCCCAAGCCCTGCCAGTATGAATTTGAATACAAATTCCTCGGCGATAAAATTTACGCAATTTACAGAACTGACCATGACTCTGACAGCATTTTTTTCACTTCGTCCTCTGACTTTGGAAAAACGTGGTGCGAGCCGGTGGCGCTCAAGGGAAGCATTCAGTGCCGCCCGAGAATACTTATATACAATTCGCACGTTTTGATTTGTTATAATCACTTAAACAACGACACAAAGCACCGCCCTAAAATCCAACAGGGCAGAACCTGTGTAAGAATACGCTACGGAGAAAATAGCGACCCCAACACAAACACCCTCGTTGCCGAGCTTTATTCAAAAGCAGGCGTTGTAAATGTTTGTCTTGCCGACATTTTAAACGACCTTTATTTTGCATACAGCACAAGCGAACTTGCGCTTGAATACCAGAACGGGAACCCCAGAGTAAGAGGCAAGGACGCCATTCGCTACGTCAAGCTCAGCGACCTTATTCCGAGAGAAAAAGGAGAAAACCATGTCCTGCGATAATGGAATTTTATTCAGTAATGAGCTCGTTTCCGAGCTAAAGGAAAAATTTTACTTTCCCGACTTTGACCCCGCCTACGGCGAGCGTCTGTTTTTCGATAACTCCGGCGGCTCACTCCGTTTAAGAGCCGCAGTTGAGGCAAAGGCGGCAAGGGAGCGCTTCCCCGACTGCCCCGACAGAACTCATACAAGGGCAAAGGAATTAAAGGAGATTGTCAACCTCGGCACAAGGGAAATTCTTGATACTATTTTTTCTGCCGAGGAGGGCTCTCTTATCAGCGAGCTGACCGCCTCTCAGACAATGTTTCAAATCGTTGGCTTGATAATGGAAAACGTCCCCGGCACAAACGCCGTCGTTTCCTCACTCGAGCATCCCTCCGCCTACGATGCCGTTGAATACTACTGCAAAAAATGCGGCAAGGAAATGCGGGTTATCCCCGCAAACCCCAAAACCGGCGAAATCGAAGCGGAATCGGTTACGGCTCTCGTAGATGAGAACACCTCGCTTTTAAGCGTTACCTCGGCATCCAACGTTTCCGGCGTTATAACCGACCTTTCCCGCATAGTTGATGCGGCAAGAAAAATCAAGCCCGACATTTATATCGTTTCAGATGCCGTTCAGCACGCCCCCCACGCCCCTCTTAACGTAGCAAAATTAAAGCTTGACGGAGCAAATTTTGCCCCTTACAAATTCTTCGGCGTCAGAGGCTGCGGCTTCGGATACGTTTCAGAGCGTGTTGCCGCCATGCCCCACCACAAGCTCATAGCAAAGCCCCAAGAGGAATTTGCGCTTGGAACAAGCGCCCCCGGAAACTTTGCGGCGGCTCTTGAAATTATAAATTACGTTTGTGAAATAGGCGCTCGATTCACCGATACAAAAGATAAAAAAGAGCTTTTCCGTGAGGGAATGACGAGAATTCACCTACAAGAGCGAGCCCTTTTACATAGACTTCTCGAAGGCACGGCCGAAGTCCCCGGCTTACGTCATATCGAGGGCGTCAATGTATATGCGGACGGACTTCCCCTCAATCGCCGTGACCTTATAGCCGCAATCGGCATTGACGGACTTGATTCCACATCCTGCGCCTATGAATATGAAAAGCGCGGCGTTACGGTTTGCGACAGAAGCATTGACAGCATTTATTCAAAACGCATCGTTACAGCGCTCGGAATGCCCGGATGCGTCAGAGTTTCACCAATGCACTGCCATGGAAAAGAGGACATTGACAAATTCCTGAAAATCACCGCTGAAATCGCAAAATCACAACTCATTTAATTTCATTTAAAGAAGGCGCTGTTTTATCAAGTGATAAAGTAACGCCTTTCTTTATTTTTTCGCTTTTCTTTCACAGCGCTTGTCAAAATGCTGCGTTACGAGAAATTAGATTATCTTGACGTTTGCGTTCCCTCGTTTTCATACTGCGAGGTAACAGTCGATTTATTGAACCGCGGCTATAACGTTCTTTGCGAAAAGCCTATGACACTAAACTAGAATGATTGAAAGAAAATGATTGATGCTGCAAACAACCCGACCGAAAGCGCAATGACTACCGTAAAACTTATTGAAGCTCCCGTAAAAGCGCGAATCAGGGCGGTAAGTTTATCAAATTTTCTGTGTAAGCCGTATTACAAACAATCAAAAACAAAAGAAGGAAACATCACAATAATCAACAGTGTGACGTTTCCTTTTTATATTTTTACAGATGACCGCCCTCTATCTCTGCGGCATTTTTGCCGTGAATTACGACGGTTCTGTCCTCCGGAACGTACTCGTCGGGGAAATGCACCATAACGTTCTCAGCTTCAAGCTTATTCTGAAGCGCCCTAATATCTACGTCAGCGACACCCTTTTTAGTTTTTATAGCAAGCGTGCAAGCCTCTGCCGCCGCCTGACCTGTGAGTATTGCGGGCGGAATAACTCGGATAAGGTCCCAGCCGTATCCCGTTCCGTCGGCGCTTCGTCCTGCCGTTATAACGTTCGGAAAATCACGCCTTGCAAGTGAGCGCAGGGGGATTTCAAACAAATGGTCACGGTGCTCAAAGTCGTTAATTGCACAAACGGAGTCGTCAAAATGGCGGTAAGCGTCGGAAACCTTCAACGAATAGTCCGCTTTTATATGGCAGGTCGTTCTGAACTGCGGCATTCCGGGGGTTTGAAGCACCTCTCGCTCGTTCTTGTTCGTGCCCTTCAGCTTTTCGAGTATAAGCATCTGGTTTCTGACTATATAATCCGTAACCTCTTCAACCGTAAGACCTGACCAACGAGGAACGTCCCCCGGTTGATTGTCGCCGAAAAGGTTAACGCCGCCGCCCGAGATGCTCTTGTAAATTTTAGCTATATCGTTATGCTTGACAGCATTACGGCAGGTGTCAAGCGTTATAAACTTTGCCGAAAACGTAAAGAAGTTCTCGCCCTTGACAGTCGGAATACCGGAGCGCCTCAAAACGTCGCAGTCGCCCGTGGTGTCGATAAGCATTTTACAGCCGTAAAACTCCGTTCCGCTTTTGCTTTCCGTTA
>JAZORS010000023.1:0-2040 GCA_045656725.1 Eubacteriales bacterium
GGGATAGGTGGTTGTCTTCCTAAGACCGCTTGGCCTCCGACTTGATAAAGCTTGGAGTGCAGAGGAGCGCGCCTCTTACGAGTTCGTCCTCTCGGTTGCAAACGAAACGGTTTACGTTTCCGATGAATATTACACCGGTTGTATGAAGGACAGAAACAAAAGGCTCGCAGCGCTTTGTGATATTCTTATAGCCTACGTTGGAAACTCAAAAAGCGGCTCCGGACAAACTGTAAGAATCGCGGAAAAGCTTGGCAAACGCATTTATAATATTTTTCCGGCTCTCGATAGGGAATGCTCGGAAAAAGCGTGAATTAAAAGCTTTCTTGATTTTGGCAAAAAGTGTAAATATAAAGAGTTGAAAATTCACTTGATTTTTCGTTTAATTTATGGTATAATGATAAAAAAGAAAGGGAGGTGCGCCGATGCAAAAATTTACGAGTTTCAGCGAATTTATTGAGTGTCTTGCACAGGCGCGCTTTGGATTCGAGTCTATCTGGGAGGCTATAAGGGATCTCTATTATTCCGTAACGCAGAATCCCGATATTGAGTCAATGTGGTCGGAGCTTATGTCAGCTCTCGCTCCTGCGGCAAAGGTGATTCCATTCGTCATAATGCTTCTCGGTATTGTGGTCGGCCTTTTCGGCAAGAAAATGATGTGGCTTATAAAATTTGTGGCATTTTTCATTTTCGGATTCACACTCGGCGTCTATTTTTTAGCTCCCGTCATTCCGGAATCCATACCGATTCCCGCATGGATAACGGGGCTTGTAATAGCCATAATATCCGCGGTTCTTTATAAGTTTATTTACATAATAGTTTATTCCGTAGGAATAACTTATGTTATTTACCGCCTTTGCTACTACGGATTTTTCACCGTAGAGGAGCCGGAATATACGATTGGCAGAATGCTCACCTGTCTTGCTGTTGCGCTTATAGTTCTCGTAATTTCGTTTCTTCTTTTCAAATTTGTTGAAATGTATATTTGTTCGGCTCTCGGTGCGTGGCTTTTGGTCGGCGGATTCGGAATGGCGTTTGTTGACCTCGGTGAAATCGCCGCCCTTGGCGATAAATCCTACATACTTGAGCTTTCCGTTATTCTTGTTCTTTCCGTGTTGGCGTTCATATTCCAGGTAAAAACGAGAAGAAGATATTAAAAAACGGGGCTTTCGTATTTTGGGATAATCGAATAAAAAACCAAGAGGCATTATTTCTAAAAATAGTGCCTCTCTTTTCTTTGTATGAAGTTAATTTGATTAAGGTCGAAAAACTGCGTTTTTCCTCGATTTTATTATAGTTTTTTATTCTAGCTCCGTTTTCGCGCTCTACCGTACTAAGTACGCCTACGCTCGCGAAGAACGAAGCTTTCTCTTCAAAATCCGTTCGCCCCGGCATAACCGAATAAAAAATATATGGGTATTGTGGAAACGCAGTGCCCATTTTTTTCAAAATAAGCTTGAAAACAGAAAAATAAAGCGCAAAACCGATTGACAAAAGTATCGGTTTAGTGTAAAATATAGGTATTATAATAATTTTTTGAGAAGGAACTGACAGTGTATGGAAAAAACACAGCTTACCGAGCTTAAACGGCTCGCAAACAACGTGCGTTTTGGAATCATTGAAGGAGTCTATAACGCCACCTGCGGTCATCCCGGCGGATCGCTTTCAATAGCGGATATTCTCGTTTACCTTTACTTTAAGGAAATGAACGTTGATCCCGCAAATCCCAAAATGGAAAACAGAGATAGGTTTGTTCTTTCAAAAGGACATACCGCACCTGCGCTTTACGCAACTCTTGCGGAACGCGGATTTTTCCCGAAGGAAGAGCTTAAAACCCTGCGTAAAATAGATTCCCGACTTCAAGGGCATCCCGATATGAAGGGTACACCCGGTGTTGATATGACAACCGGTTCTCTCGGTCTTGGAATATCAGCTGCTTGCGGAATGGCTCTTTCCGCAAAGGTATACGGCAAGGATTATAGAGTTTATACCATTGTAGGTGACGGAGAAAGTGAAGAAGGTCAGGTATGGGAAAAGTCGGAG
>JAZORS010000024.1:0-4011 GCA_045656725.1 Eubacteriales bacterium
GTGGTTTGCGCAATTTTTCGGAGGTCAACTCCCGCTTCAAGTGGGTTGGTTCTGCAATGAACCTTGAGAATTGCTTCTCTGCCGTTCATATCGGGATAATTAACTGTGACGCGCCTGTCAAAACGTCCGGGACGGAGAAGCGCCGGGTCAAGTATGTCGGGGCGGTTGGTTGCCGCCATAACGATTACACCGGAATTTGTGCCAAATCCATCCATTTCAACAAGGAGCTGGTTGAGCGTCTGTTCCCTTTCGTCATGTCCGCCGCCAAGCCCTGCGCCTCTATGACGTCCTACGGCATCGATTTCGTCTATAAATATGATGCTGGCAGGTGTTTTTCTTGCGTTGTCGAACAAATCACGTACACGCGATGCTCCGACACCTACGTACATTTCAACAAAATCCGAGCCGGAAATTGAGAAGAAAGGAACACCGGCTTCGCCAGCAACAGCTTTTGCCAAAAGAGTTTTACCCGTGCCGGGAGGGCCTACAAGCAGAACACCGCGAGGAATTCTTGCTCCGAGCTTTATGAATTTATCGGGCGCTTTAAGAAATTCAACAACTTCTTCAAGCTCTGCCTTTTCTTCGTCTGCGCCTGCAACATCAGCAAATTTAACGGCATCCTTTTCGTTATAGGAAACCTTTGCTTTTGCTTTGGAAAAAGAACTCATTTTGCCGGCACCGCCGGGTGCTTGACGCATAACAAATATCCAAAGACCGATAAAAATTACGGCAATAATGATATACGGAAGATAAAGCTGATACCAGGGAGTGGGCTGCGGAGGGACGTAGTCATACTCAACAAGGCGAGAATTTCCGTACATTTCTTTCGCAATACTGTTGATTTCTTCAAGCTGGAAGGCATATGTTAATCCACACTCGTGATAAGTGTAAATATATTCGCCGCTTTCATTTTTCTTTAATATTATTTCACCGAGCTCGTTACGCTTATAGCTTTTGTCTTCGGTAAGCTCGGGAGTAAAAGCTTTTATCGTAAGAATCTGATTTTCGTCGATTGAAAATCTTTCAACCAAATCGTCTTCAAAAAGATTTATAGCTTTACGGTAAGTAAATTCTTCCTCATTATTCAAGCTGCCTGCAATTATGGAAACCGCTGTTAAAACAACGAGAACCAAGGCAATCAGCATAATAATGTTTTTAACGTTTGCCTTCATTAGGTACAAATCAACCTTTCTGTTATCACATATTGATTATTATATAGTAAATGATAAAAATTATTTACTTAAATCGGGAAAAAGAAGCTTCTGTCATTATCTTCTTTGTCTTTTTTCTCAAAAACATTGAGATAAAAGCATTTATCACCCTTGTATTCATCTGCAACGGAAAAACCGGGAACAAAAACGATATTGCCGTCGACTGTGAGAATCGGAACGTCCGCTTTTTTTGTTTGCGGAAGCTTCTTATCATTAAAAAGTTTCTTGATTTTTCTGGTTATTTTCCCATATTTGTAGCTATCGCCGTCATTCTTGCTTCTTATCCGAAGCGGACAATTTATTATATCAAAATTAAGCTTGACGAGTATTGAAAATTTGTAAACATTTGGATAAGAAACATTTACTTTTTCGGTCGATAGAATTATAAGGTCTGAAAAACCGGGAAATTCGTTCACACCCGACACAAGAGGAAAATTGAAATCCGCTTTTTTCTCATCGGGCATTATGAAGCACTCGCCGCGTTCTGATATAAAAACAAAATTTCCGGGCAAGGAAAGCTTAAAATCGCCGCCATTTAAAAGCTTAGAAATTGAGTTTATGTGAACGGCTTCGAGCGTCAAGACACCGCCGGATTTTGCGAAAGCGGCGAGTACACGGTAAAGGATTGCGGGATGGAGGGCTTGAAGCTGAGATAGCTTAATTCTCCCCTCGTGAAGATTTTTTAAGATAAAATCACGCGCCTCAAGTTCAAGGTAATCGCTATCCTGTCTTAAATTAGCTGTAAGACGATTTATAGCATTTTCGGGTGTTGGATTTAACTTTTCGAAAAGAGGTATGATTTCGTTTCGGATATAGTTACGCGAGTAATCGCTCGACTCATTTGTGCTGTCAACCATAAAGGGAGCATTCGCTTCCGTGAATAAATCGCGAATTGTTTTTTTGGGAATGCTTATTAATGGGCGGACAATATTCTCGCGTACGGGAGGAATCCCAGCAAGACCGCGAGTTCCGGTTCCGCGAAGCATATTAAAGAGTACGGTTTCAAGGTTGTCACTGGAATTGTGCGCAACTGCAATACAAGAAATATCATTTCTGCCACGAATTATATTATTAAACTCCTTATATCTTGCATTTCTTGCGACTTCTTCCAAGCTTCCGCCCAGCTCGTTTGCAAGTGTTGGAACATTTATCTTTCTCGAAATAAATTCAACGTTCAGAAAGTTTGCAAGTTCCTTCGAAAAAGTTTCGTCACGGTCCGCCTCGTCGCCTCTTATCATGTGATTGATATGAACGGCAAGAATACAGAAATCCAAGGCGCATTTTTTTCTGTATTCAACGAGAAAGTTGAGGAGCAAAACGGAATCTGCTCCCCCCGAAAGTCCGACCAAAACGCCCTGTTTAATTTTATCGCCCATTGAAAAATTCACGACGGTATTCTCAATATCTGAATAAACCGATTTGCCGAGATTTCCGGCAAAGAACTTTTCAAAACTATCAAATTTCAAGCTTATTACTCTTCCTTTAAGGTTCTGAATTTAGTATACTTACCAACCCAACCCATCTTAACGTTGCCAACTGAGCCGTGTCTGTTTTTGGCAATTATAACCTCGGCAGTGTTAGCGCTATCGCCTTCGGCGGAATCGCCATGCGTGCCCTTTAAATCATTATAATATTCATCGCGGTACAGGAAAAGAACTATATCCGCATCCTGCTCGATAGAACCGGAGTCACGCAGATCGGCAAGAGTGGGCTTCTTATTATCTCCCGTTCTTCCCTCTGTGCCTCTGTTAAGCTGTGCACAGCAAATAACGGGAATACCGAAGTCTTTTGCCATAATCTTTAAGTTTCTTGAAATATCGCCTACCTCTTGCGCTCTGTTGCCCGTTGAAATCGTGGGCTGCATAAGACCGATATAGTCTATAACGACAAGACCGAGATTGGGCATTCTTCTCATTTTTGCTTTGATTTCAGGAGCGGTTATCTGCGATGTATCGTCAATATAAATATCGCAGCCCGAGAGTGTAGAAATAACATCTGCGATATTATTCCAATCCGTATCTTTAAGCTGTCCGGTCCTTATTGCCTTTGAATCTATCATTGCTTCGCTTGAAAGAATACGTGTAACAAGCTGTTCAGCGGACATTTCAAGAGAAAATATTCCAACGCCCTTTCCTGATTTTGCTACGTTTAAGGCGATATTCATGGCAAAGGATGTTTTACCCATACCGGGACGCGCACCGACGATGACAAAATCGCCTTTGCCCATTTGAATCAGCATATTATCAAGGCCGGAAAATCCTGTTTTGGTTCCGGTTATCGCGCCGTGATTTTCCGCAGTAGTTTCAATTTCCTGATATACGTTCTGAAGCACGTCGCGTATATGCCTGAAATCTTTATTTTCGTTGTTATGGGAAAGATCAAATATTTTTTGCTCGGCTTTATCGACGATAGTTTTAACCGGCGCGCTTTCTTCAAATGCGTCAGTATTGATTTCGTCACATATAGAGATAAGCCGGCGGAGCGTAGACTTCTCCTTGACAATTTTTGCGTAGCTTGTAACGTTAGAAACCGACGGAACGGAATTTACAATATGCGAAATATATTTTACTCCGTCCGCTTGATCTCTGTGACCAAGCTCAACAAGAGTGTTAACAAGCGTTACGTTGTCAATTGTTTTACTTTGAGCATACATTTTGACAAGCGCCGAGTAAATATGCTTATGCTCTTCGAGATAAAAATCGTCAACGCTGATATTTGAAATACGGCCGAAGCACTCCGGATCGATGATAAGTGAACCGAGCAGTGCCCTTTCTGCGTCAAGATTGGTTGGTAGCTGCTT